>JADGNP010000315.1 GCA_017883425.1 Candidatus Sulfotelmatobacter sp.
CTTCACCATGGCCACGCATCAGTTCGACCCGCAAACCAGCCAGCTACGCGTCTTGCCGCGTGGGCAGTACTGCGATGTGCCCATGAGTTTTCTGATTCTGCGCGATGGCAAAGTAATCTTCGACGGCGACGTTCGCCAACTCACGCACACCACAGACGAGTACATCCGGGAATACATCTCGTAGGAATTGGGGAATTGAGTAATCGACCCATACGATTGGTTCTCAATTACTCAATTACTCAATTGCTAATTTCTCGCTACTTCCCCGCCATTGCCTTCTCCACGTCCGCCGCTTTGGATGGCAGCGCCGCGCTCAGCTTGATCAGCTTGCCATCGGCATCGACGTAATAGTCGTCCTCGATCCGCACGCCGATGTTTTCTTCCGGGATATAGATTCCAGGCTCAATGGTGAACGTCGCGCCAGGTCCGAGCGGAACTTTGTAGTCACCCGCATCGTGCACGTTCAAACCGATATAGTGCCCCAGCCCGTGGATAAAATACTGATCGAGCGGCTGCCCATGCAGATCCTTGCCATGGGATTTGATGTAGTCTTTTGCCACCTTGTTGAGCGAAGTGTCGGAATCTCCGAAGAGCAGCGACTTGCCCGACTGGAACGCGGCCATGGCCGCTTCCTGCGCACCCAAAACGATGTCGTAGATCTCCCGCTGCCGCGCCGTGAAGCGCCCGTTCACCGGGAGCGTGCGCGTAATGTCGGCGGCGTACATCGAGTATTCCCCGGCCGCATCAATGACGACCACGTCGCCGGCCTTCATCGCATTGCTGTTCTCCGAGTAATGCAGAACCGTGGAATTATGACCGGAGCCCACGATAGGTGAGTAGGCAGCCCGTTCGCAGCCGCGTTTGCCCCACTCGTACTGCAGGAGTGCGGAGATTTCAAATTCGGTGACGTTCGGCTTCACGGCTTTCATTGCGGCCACGTGCGCGGCCACCGAGGCGTCCACAGCTTTGCGGATCAGAGCAGCTTCGCCCCCGTCTTTGACGGTCCGCAGCGCAGACAGCAGGGGCTTGACGTCCTGAAAGAACAGAAATGCATTCGTGCGCTTCAAGAACGTCAGAGGTTCTGCACTGGCCGACGTTTCTCCCTGGGAAGCGACATCCGTATAGATCACCGGTCGCCCGCTGGCCATCACTTTCGACACTTCATCCGGCAGCTTCCCCATGTCTTCCACATGGTCAAACCCAGTGATCTTCGGAGCATCCGGATTCTCCGCACCCAGCTTCGGCCCCGTAAATTTCTCCAGCCGCACATTATGCGGGGGAAGAAGAAGAATCTCGGTGTACAAGCGAGCCGGCGAATCATCCTTGGCTTCCACAGCCGGGGCTATGAGCAACGCCACGCCCGGCTCGGTCACGCCTGAGAGATAGTAGAAGTTGTCGTCCTGACGAAACCCGTATTCCGCGTCTCCGGCCTCCAGCGGGGCGAACAGAACCACCACGCCTCCCGCTTTCTTGGCCAGCGCCTCCCGCCGAGCGTGATAGTCCGCGTTGGGTTGTCGATCGAGGGTGTTGCCCAGAGAACAGGCAACTACGAGGCACAAAAAAGAAAGCACAGGCTTCCGCATTGACGATCCTCACTGGCCAATCAGTTCTTCCGAAAAGCGCCCGGCCTTCACTTCGGCGCCGAAGCCATGTTCTTTCCTGCCTGAATGAAGGACTCCACGTTGCTCTTATCGATCAGGTCCGAACCAGTGTCCACGAGGCTAGGAATGGGCGCAAAGCTGTCCTTCGACCAGTCCTTGTCCAGCGAAGACGGCTTGTGATGGTACAGATTGTCGAGCATCTGCATGCCGACAAAGGCCATGGTGTAGGGTTTCTGCGCGATGGTGGCTGCGATCACGCCCTTCTTGATCCAGTCGAGCGTCTCCTGGTCGGTATCCATCGCGATCACCACTTTCCCAGTCACGTGATAGCTGTTGAGCACGCTTGCGACTTCTTTGCCCGATTGCGCCTCCAGACAAACGAAGGCGTTGACCTTGTCGCGCTCTTTGCCCACGATCTGCGTCGCCGTATCGAAGGCGATCCGCGGGTCACCCTGGATATCGACCACGCGAGTAATCTTGATCTCGGGCGTCCGGGCCAAAGCGTCTTTGTAGCCGCGCAGGCGATCCTGCAGGTTCGACTGGTCGGGCATCGTGAAGACCACAACATTGCCTTTGCCCTTCAGTTCCTGCGCTAACCGCTGCCCGCCGGTGAATCCCGCCTGATAGTTATTGGTTCCGATGAAGAATAGCCGCTTGCTCGATGGCGCATCCGAGTCGATCGTGATCACGGGGACACCTGCGGCTACGGCCTTATCGATGCTGTCCTTGAGCAGCGCAGGGTCAGTCACGCCCAGCAAGATGCCGGTGGCCTTTTTCTGCACCGCCTGATCCAGAGCGTCGCGCTCAGCCTTGGGGTCGTAGTTCTGCGGCCCAGTGAAATCGGAGCGCACCTTCATTTGTGCGGCGGCGTTCGAGAATCCTGATCCCGCGGTCTTCCAGTAAGAGACCTGCAGGTTCGCCGAGACCAGAACAAAGTATTCGTCGGAGTCGTGCGCGGAACCGCAACTGAGGAGTAACACCAACAGGACTGCGACTGCGGCGGAGTGGAGAATCCTACGCGAGAGGAGCATCGCATCCTCCTTTCGAAGATTCTCATACCGGACAGATGCATTCTTGCGGATGAGAACCTTCAGCGACAGGATTGTAAACGAGAGGTCGACTGAAGGCCAGAAGTCAGCGCAGCGCTTTGTCGAGGAGACTCGAGATCACCGCCCCATCGACCTCGCCAGAGCGGTTATAGAGCGCAGATCCCGAGGCATCGAGCACTACAACGTGCGGGATGTAGCCGCGGAAATATTTCTTCTTGAGTTCCTTCTGCGCTGGAGAAAGGCGATGGTCGATGTCAACCACTACAAATTGCACGCGCCCTTTGTACACTTCGTACAGGCCCACCGTCCGCCGCGCTTGTCGTTTGGAGTTAAAGCAGCCCTCGCCATACAGAATGACGAACGCAGGCTTGCCCGGGACGAACCCGGCGTCCATGTTGTCGCCGGTGAGGAGCGGCCCATCCTGGCTGTCGCTGGTGTAGTCGAGCTTGGAATTCAGCTTCAGGTTCTCTGCCGCAAATGCGGGCGCGACCAGCATCATCAGCGTCAGTACCCAAATCGTGAACGATCTCATGGGCAACTCCAAACAGCATTCCTGAAGACGCAGCGCCACCGCGTTCTTCTGTCGGATGAGATGGCGGCGCCGGAAAAAGGTTACAACAGAAAGGATTAGACTCCCACCGGAAACGGCTTGGTGTGCGTGGTCGCCCTGAGCGAGGCGCCTCCGAAGCGCCCCTGCAGCAATGACATCAATCCCGTGTACCAGTACCCCACGACGAACAGCAGCAGGAACGGGACCGTAATGTAGTTTTCGTTGTCCACGGCGTAGTACACCGTGAGCGCAAAATACGTGCCGATCAGCAGTTCCAGCCACGGGACCCATCCCAGCCGCTTGCGGTACTTGGTGGCGCCGACTCTATCCTGCTTCGAAACGACGCTGTACTTGGGCGTTCGCGCGAACGCGCTTTCCTTCCCAATCAGCGCCTCGATGACCGCTTTGGTGTTGGTGACGGTCAGCCCAATTCCGAGCGCCATCAGAAATGGCAGATACAACAGCGCACGCGGCCAACTCCGGGGAAACAGTTCGCGCTGCGAAACCAGGTAGAAGCTTGAAATCGAGAACGTCGAAGCCATGAACAACGGCAAGTCGATGTACAGCATCTGAAACCAGCCCTGGTAGAAGCGAATGATCATGGCCGGAAGCAGCAGCACCGAAAGCATAATCATCAACGGATAGCTGATATTCGCAGTCAGGTGATACCAGGCCTCGATCTTGGTGTGCAGCGGAGCGTCGCTGCGCAACACCCGCGGCAGAATCTTTTTCCCCGTCTGAATCAACCCCTTCGCCCAGCGCGCCTGCTGTGTCTTGAAGGCAGTCATCTCCACCGGCAGTTCGGCGGGGCATTCCACATCCTGCAGGTAGATGAATTTCCATCCTTTGAGCTGGGCGCGATACGAGAGGTCGGTGTCTTCGGTTAACGTGTCGTGCTGCCATCCACCGGCTTCGTCGATCGCGGCGCGCCGCCACATGCCCGCGGTGCCGTTGAAGTTGAAGAACAGCCCAGTGCGCGCGCGACCCGAGTGCTCCAGCACAAAGTGGCCATCCAGCAGGATGGCTTCCACCTCGGTCAGGAAGGAGTAATGGCGGTTGAGGTGCGTCCAGCGCGTCTGTACCATTCCGATCTTGGGATCGGTAAAGTGATGGATGGTGCGCATCAGAAAATCTTCCGGCGGCGTAAAGTCGGCGTCGAAAATGGCAACGAACTCGCCCTTCGCCGTTTTCAACCCTTCGGCCAGCGCGCCCGCCTTGTAACCCTCGCGATTCGTCCGGTGGTGGTAGCTGATGGGATTGCCCAGCGCCGCGTACCGCTCGACCAGCCCGCGAGCCACCTCGACGGTCTCGTCCGTCGAATCGTCAAGCACCTGAATGTCGAGTTTTTCCGGCGGGTATTTCAGCTTGCAGATCGACTCCAGCAGCCGCTCCACCACATACTGCTCATTGAAAATGGGCAGTTGCACCGTGACCCGCGGCAGGTCTTCGAAACACGCGGCGGGTTCGGTCGTGCGATTTTTCCCGTGCTTGTAATACAGGTACACCAGGACGTAGCGATGCATTCCATACCCAGCCAGCAGAATGAGCACGATGAAATACGGGACCAGCAACGCCACATCAAACGCGTTGGCATGGTAGAGTCCGCGAAACGTAGTATCCAGAAAATGCTGGCGGATATAGGGCCCAATGCCCTTGGGGGCAGCCGACACGGCCAGCGTCACGGTCAGGATGAGATCAGAGGTCAACGAGGAGTCCGCTGAAAACCTATATTTTACCGGATTCGACGCCACTCTACGAACCCATGACCACCCTGCACGAGACCGCGGTCGCTGCAGCATGCCCACGGGTATTTCGCAACCAGCCAAGTGCCACCATCCAGGGGTGGGAGGCGCACAGTCGATAGTTTCTCACGCCGAAGAAGTTGCGCTGCAGTCGTGCGTCCCCGAAGCGGACTGTTAACAAATCGCACGGTGCCGCCCATGTCTAACATGGTTAGGCCCAGGGATTCACAACCGCCTTCAGCATTGGAAAATCAGAAACGTTGCGAGTGACCAGCATCAGGCGGTGAACTTCCGCGGTTGCCGACAGGAAGGAGTCCATTGCTCCCATGGGACGACCTAGAGCCTCACTGCGCGACACTGTTCTCCCCCACGCCTCGGCAATATTGTTGTCGATGGATAGAATCCGGCCTTCAAAGCGCAACGGCAATTCATCTCGTAGCCACTGCTCGAGCCGGCTGCGCCGCGGTCCCACCGGCATCCGCTCCACGCCGTAACGCAACTCCGCCAACGAGATCACACTGAGGAAGACTCGATCCTCGTCAGCGGACTCCATCCAACGGATAAGGCCGGGGTTGGGCCGTGGCTTCACCCACTCCGAAACTGCATTGGTATCCAGAAGAAAATTCACAGACTAATCTTCCGCGGCTGAGCCTTGAGCCGACGGACCTTCAGTTTCGATCCCCGCAGCGGAGATCCCGCGAAGAACTCCGCCAGGTTGCCCGCACGCTTGGTCTTCCGTTCCCATTCCTCGGGCGCCACCACGATGGCGGCAGTGCGGCCTCTCTTGGTGATGGTTTGTGGGCCTTCCGACATGGCCCGCTCAATGATTTCGCTGAATTTTGCTTTGGCTTCGGCCACGGTCCAGTTCGGTGCGCCCATAGGAGCTCCCTTCGATTCAAGAGGTCATTATGGTCATTATAGTCATCAGCGGGGAACTCCACAAGAACGCTTTCGCCGGGTGCCCCTTTCGCGGTCTTTGCGAGGGCGCCCAAGTTGCCCACCGGCCTTGCCTCAGCTACAAATAGAACCACTCATGGAATCCAGATCAGCGGAGGTCGCGAGCCTCGCACCAAGATCCAATCCGTTCTTGAATGCCTGGGCGCACATCCGGACTTCGCCGTTTTGGATCGTTGCGATCGCCCTGCTTCTCCGCGTCGGCTGGATCGTCATCGGCCATACCTACAGATTCAAAAGCGCGGACGACAATTTCAGCTTTGGCTGGGAAATGGGACGCATCGGCGCGTCGCTGGCTTCCGGTCACGGCTTCAGCAGTCCCTTTGGCCCTGCCACCGGGCCCACCGCGTGGGAGCCTCCGCTGTACCCGTATCTGACCGCGGGAGTGTTTCTGGTTTTCGGGATTTATTCCAAGGCGTCGGCATTCGTGCTGCTGACGATGAACAGCGTTTTCTCGGCGCTGACCTGCGTCCCGATTTTTCTGATCGCGCGCAGGATTTTTTCGGAGAAGGTCGCAGTCGGCTCCTCGTGGGCATGGGCCCTGCTGCCCAACGTCATCTTCTGGTGCACCCGCGCGGTCTGGGAGACGAGTCTGGCGGCGCTGCTGCTGACCACAATCTTCTGGCTGGCTCTGACTCTGGAAGATCGCGACGGCTGGATG
>JADGNP010000316.1 GCA_017883425.1 Candidatus Sulfotelmatobacter sp.
CCGGTCAAGACTTGTTCGAATCCGTGGAAGAGTTGCGGCGACTGCTGATCGAGCATCGCGAGACCGTGCGGCGCAGTCCGGAGCAGGCCTCTTCGCCGGAACTCATGCTCAAGGCGCAACAGATTGTCTCCCAGATGGACTTGCCCCGCGCCTACCAGGTCACTAAGGCCTTCGCGACGTATTTCGAACTCACCAATCTCGCCGAGACCAACCACCGCAGGCGGCGCCGCCGAGCGGGCAAATTGGACCGCGAACATCCTCCGCTCCCAGGTTCGTTTCGTGGAACGCTCGTGCGTATGAAAGCGGCTGGAATTTCGGCGGAGGATGCGGTTGCCGCGCTCGGAAAAGTCGCGATCACCCCAGTCTTCACCGCACATCCCACCGAAGTCGCCCGGCAGACTGTCCTGCTGAAGCGCCGCCGCATCGCACAACAACTGGAACGCCTCGACCGCCTTCCGCTGACGGCGGAGGAGGCGGAAGATTGCGAAAACAACATCCGGGCCGAAGTTACCTCACTTTGGCAGACCGACGAAGTCCGCCTGGCGAAGCCCACTGTGGATGATGAAATCCGCATAGGCCTGCGATACTTCCGGCTGTCGCTGTTCGACGCGCTTCCCAAGATCTATGCCGAGGTCGTGGAATCCTTCCGCGACGTCTACGGTCTCGATCTCGACGAGACTACCTTGCCCAACCTCGTGCGCTTCGGCTCCTGGATCGGCGGAGACCGCGACGGCAACCCGCTGGTCAAACCGGATTGCATTCGTGATGCGCTGGAAATGGCACGCGCTTTGATCCTCCGCGAGTATCTCAACGACGTTGAGTCCCTGAGCGACCGCCTCAGCTCTTCGCGCCGGCAGACGGGTGTCTCGGAAGAATTGCTCGCGCGCTTGAAGCACTACGAACGCACGATTGCGGGCGTGCACCTGGCGTGGGGGCCGCACAACACGACCGAAAGTTATCGCCGCTTTCTCTCCTACATGTTTCACAAGCTTCAGCAAAGCCGCGAGGCCGTGAGCGCTCCCGCGGCCTATCGCAACGCCGCGGAGCTTGAGGACGATCTGCTGCTGGTGCAGAACAGTCTCCAGTCCAACCGCGGAGCCCGGCTGGCACAAACCTACGTCGGTTCCCTGCTGCGGAAGGTGCGCACGTTCGGCTTCCACCTGCACACGCTCGACATCCGCCAGCACGCCCGCGTGCACGCGCGGGTGATCGAGGAACTTGGACCCACGCCCGACCGCAGTACAAACTCCGCCGAGAGCCGCGAACTTCTCGACACCTTTCGCACCATCGCCAAACTGAAACGCGCTTATCCCGCCCAGTCCATTCGCCACTACATCATCAGCGGCGCGGAATCAGAGAACGACGTGCTGGCAGTGGTCCGACTGGCGAAAGTGGCTGAAGTTCAAGTTGCTGGATCCGCTGACGATCCCGGATTGATGCCCGTGCCTCTGTTCGAGTCCATCGATTCACTGCGGGCCGCCGGCGCGGTCATGCGCCGCCTGTGGAGCGATCCCGAGTATCAACCTCTGCTCGATTCCTGGGGACGCTGGCAGGAAGTCATGCTCGGCTACTCCGACTCCAACAAAGACGGAGGCATGCTCACCAGCACATGGGAGCTCTACAAAGCTCATCGCGAGTTGCATCAGGCGGCACAGGAACACGGAGTGAAGCTTCGCCTATTCCACGGTCGGGGCGGAACGGTGGGCCGTGGCGGCGGCCCTACTCATGCCGCCATCCTCGCGCAGCCCCCGGGATATTTCTCCGGCCACATCCGCATCACCGAGCAAGGGGAAGTTCTCAACTGGAAATACGCCGACCCTGTCCTCGCAGAATGGAATCTGGAACTGATGATCGCGGCGAGCCTGGAAACACTGACGCTGCATGAAGAACAGCAGTCCCAGCATCCGCTCCGCTGGGAAGAAGCCATCGAAGAGATGTCGCAAGAGGCCTACCGCATTTACCGCAAGGAGATTGCCGACAATCCCGACGTGTTGGAGTATTTCGAACAGGCAACCCCGGTGAACGAGTTGGACACGGCGCGCATCGGATCGCGCCCTTCCCGCCGTACCCGCTCCATAAATAAAACGGGCCGCCGGCTCGAGGACTTGCGCGCCATCCCCTGGGTCTTCGGCTGGATGCAGAGCCGCCATGCCGTGCCCGCCTGGTTTGGTGTGGGCCATGCCCTGCAGCAATTCTCAAAAAACGGTCCCGGGCACGAGCAACTTTTGCGCCAGATCGCGCGCGGCTTTCCGGTGTTCTCGGAACTCCTCCGCAACGTGGAACTGGGGATGGCCAAAGCCGATCTCGGGATTGCGCGGGACTATTCCGGCCTGGTCAAAAACGCGGCGCTCCGCAAGCGCGTCTTTTCCATGCTGGAGGAGGAATTTCTGCGCTCCCGTCGCATGATTCTCCGGGTGACCGGGCAGCGGGAATTGTTGGGCCGTAATCGCGTGCTGGCTCGCTCGATCCGGTTACGCAACCCCTACGTCGATCCCATGAGCCTGATTCAGGTGGAACTGTTGCGGCGCAAACAGCAGGGACAGCAGAGTTCGGACCTGGAATATCCCCTGGGCGCAACCATCAACGGAATCGCCGCCGGCCTGCACAACACAGGGTAGGACCCTGCTAACGAACGCTTCAACTGGGAAGGCTGCTATTCCTTTGCCGCTTCATTGGCAGTACTGGGAGCCGCTGGGCTCGCCTTCTTCTTGGCGGGTTGCTTCGCCGCTTCAGCCCGTTTCCGCTCCTGGTAGCGGCGGTCATGAGATTGTTGATCGGATGCCTGTTTCTTCATATCTCTATCATGTCATAGATCCCGCGGTCCGGCTGGTCCTGGCTAACGTCACGGCAAGCCGTCCGTCTGTAGTATGTTGTCTGGTCGGGCTGGAGGGTATCGCTTCGAGCCCATTCGCACGGAACTTGCTTCTCTCAATATGCGTAACTTCCACCGGCCCATTTTGTCCAATCCAACGTCAGTGCGTTTCCTAAGAAGAGGCTATATGTCCATGTCCCGGTTTCCTGCGGCGCTGGTCCTGAGTCTGAGCATCTCCGCAGCCTTTGCCCCAAGCATCTCTGCCCAGAGCCTGTCCGCCAACACCGCCCGTCCAAACTCCGGTCTTGCCACGGGCAGGGCGTCCGAAGATCAAGCCAAAGAACCTAAACTCGAACATTTCGATCCCACCCTGGTCGACAAGGCGCTCGATCCCTGCAACGACTTCTACAAATACGCCTGCAGCAAATGGCTGACTGCCAATCCAATTCCAGCCGACCAGGTCTACTGGAGCACGGGCAGCGGCCTGGAGCTGTGGAACGAAAATCTGCTGCGCGAAACCCTGGAAGCCGCCAGCAAAAATGATCCGAATCGCACTCCCGTCCAGCAGAAGATTGGCGACTACTGGGCCGCCTGCATGGACGAAAGCGGCATTGAAGCCACCGGTCTGAAGCCGCTCCAGCCGGAACTCGAGCGCATCGCAGCGCTGAAATCCAAGCAGGAAATCACGCTGGAGATCGCACGTCTGCACCATCTGTACCCGGGAGCCTGGCAGCAGGCCGACAATCAGACCAACTCTCCCTTCTTCGGATTCACCGGGCAGCAGGATTACGACGACGCCTCCAAGGTGGTTGCGCAGATCGATCAGGGTGGATTGAGCCTTCCCAATCGCGACTACTACCTGAAGACTGATGACAAATCAAAGGAACTCCTCGCCAAGTATCGGGCCCATATTCAGAAGATGTTCGTGCTCGCAGGGGAGTCGCAAACCCAAGCCGCAGCCGACGCCGGCACCGTGATCGAACTCGAAACCGCGATGGCCCAGGCACAGATGGACAACATCAAACGCCGCGACCCCAAGAACATCAACAATAAGATGACTCTGGCGCAGGTGCGCGAGCTCACCCCCTCGATTGACTGGCAGGCGTATCTACAAGCGGTGAAAGCTCCCGCCAGCGATCACTACATCGTTACTTCTCCCGACTTCTTCCGTGCCGAAGAAAAACTTATTGCCACGCACCCGCTCGATCAGTGGCAAGCCTACATGCGCTGGCAGGTGATTCATCGCGCAGCGCCGTACTTGAACAAGGCGGTGGTCGATGAGAACTTCGACTTCTTCGCGCACACGTTGGCCGGTGCCGAACAGCAGCAACCGCGCTGGCGACGCTGTGTACGCGCCGCCGACCGCGATCTTGGGGAAGCACTCGGCCAGGCATACGTCGACCGCGCCTTCCCGCCCGACAGCAAAGCCCGTACCATCCAGATGGTGCACGCCATCGAGACGGCACTGGGCGCAGACATTCAGAGCCTCAACTGGATGTCTCCGGCCACCAAGGAACAGGCCATCATTAAGCTGAAAGGGATCGAGGATAAGATCGGATATCCTTCGCACTGGCGCGATTATTCCAGCGTGAAGGTCGTACGTGACAGCTATCCAAACAACGTCGGACAGGCCTCATCGTTTGAGTTCGAGCGTTGGGTGGCGAAGGTCGGCAAGCCCGTCGATCGCTCCGAATGGACCATGACGCCGCCCACCATCAATGCGTATTACGATCCGCAGCTAAACACGATTAACTTTCCGGCCGGCATCCTGCAGCCGCCGTTCTTCGATCCGACAAAAGATGATGCCGTGAACTATGGCGCCATCGGCATGGTCATCGGGCACGAAATCATCCACGGCTTCGACGACCAGGGCCGCAAGTTCGACGCCCACGGCAATCTGCGCGACTGGTGGACTGCCGAAGACGGGAAGCAGTATGACGAACGCGGCAAGTGCATCTCCGACGAGTACACGCAGGACGTCTCCGACGCAGGCCCCGGAGTCAAGCAGAACGGCCTGCTCACCCAGGGAGAAGACACTGCCGATAACGGCGGCATCCATCTTGCCCTGAACGCGCTCGAAGCCGCGCTGAAGCAGCAGGGCAAGTCGCTCGACGACAAAGGCCCCGACGGCTGGACTTACCGCCAGCGCTTCTTCCTGTCGAACGCGTACTCGTGGTGCGCGAACGTGCGCCCGGAGGTCACGCGCCTGATCGTCACCACGGACCCGCATTCCATGCCGATTTTCCGCATCGACAACGTGCTGTCGAATATGTCGGAATTCCAGCAGGCCTTCGGCTGCAAAGCCGGACAGCGCATGGTAAGAGCCAACGCCTGCCGCGTCTGGTAAGTGTTAAGCAGGAAGTAAGGGCCAGCTCAAGAGAGCTGGCCCTTTATTCTTGCTCCTGTGGCGACGGCCGCCCTTCGACTGCGCTCAGAGCAGGCTCTCGGCCGTCCAAGCTCGGGCGAAGCCCGGCGCCGAAGCAGATTGAGCCTGCTACCGGTTGATATCCTCCTTAGCCTGCAACCGTTTCACGTAATTCTCCAGAGCATTCTTGTTGGCATCCGGCGCTCCGGTCAGAGAAAGTTTTACTTCCTTCACGGCATTGTCAAAGTCCCCCTGGGCGCTATACACACGAGCGAGGCCTAGATGTGAAGTCCAGTAGTTCGGGAATTTCTTGGCGTTTGACCGGTAGATCGCGAGAGCCTCGTCCTGCTTTTTGTCTCCCTGCAACTGCCGGCCATACACATAGAGTTGCAGCGCATTCCCTTTGTCCATCGCCTTGTTGCGAAAAGCGGTAGCGTCCTCCTTGCGCCCGAGAGCCTCCAGAATGCGTGACTTGTTCATTAAGTTGTCGTAGCGCTCTTCCGCTTGGATCGACTGGTCTTCATCTTTCAGCGCTTCGTCGAGATTGATCTTGTTGGCCAGGAAGTAGCCCGCCGCATCGTCCCAACCTTCCCAGTAGTACTGGTTGAGCCCGTGCAGTTGCTTGTGAATGCTGGCGGTGACCAGGTCGTTCACCTTGACGGCCACCTTGAAAGGCACGGCAACCTTATCCCACCGCATCGTCACCACCGTCGAGTCCGGCTTAAGCTCGTCGAAATCGTAAGCCAGGGCGTCATGTGCCTCGGCCGCCTGCGGCTTCACGTTGACGCGCAGCGCATCTTCCTCCTGCTTGTAGGTGAAGCTTCCCCACGAGCCCGAGTTCTTCGAGAAGATCATCGTCCACTGGTTCTCTCCAGGAATCATGTGCAGACCGTAGGTTCCCTTGTCGAGCGGCTGGCCTTCAATCGTGACCGGATCGCTGAAGGTGATGGTCGTATTTTCGTTTGCCCCCGCGCGCCACACTTGCCCGTAAGGCACGACCTTGCCCCAGATCTGGCGGCCATTGGCCAACGGCCGGTGATAGTTAACGGTGATGTCGGTGATGCCGATACGTTGCGTCACCAGGGAATGCTGGCTCTGCCGGGGCAGATCGAGCATCAGCGTTTCACCCGTAGCGGTTTGGGCCTGGCTAGAGCCTGCTACCAATAAAACACCAGCTAACAAAACAAGCAGACGACTTTTGTGCATGAAAAGCTCCTTCGCGCTGCCGGAATCAGGGCAGCCGGCAATTTAGAACCCAGGTTGGAAACTGGCGAATCGAGCACACGTAGATTGTGATGCTGTTGGCCTTAGACGGATGGAAGAATGCGAGGTGAGCAGGTGAGCGGGGATATTGGGAGAGACGA
>JADGNP010000032.1 GCA_017883425.1 Candidatus Sulfotelmatobacter sp.
TTGTGGAAAGTCTCAAAGGCCCGCGCCAGCATCTCCAAATCGTTGGCATCGGCCACGCGCGTCACGTTCCACCCGTATCCCACAAAGCGCGTCGCAACATCTTCGCTGAACGACCACTCGGCCGGACCATCGAGCGTGATGGAATTGTGGTCGTAGATCCAGCAGAGATTGGAAAGTTTCAAATGTCCGGCCAGAGAGGCGGCTTCGCCCCCAATGCCCTCCATGAGGTCGCCATCCGAGCACATCGCGTGGACGTTGTAGTCGAAAAGTTCCAGCCCGGGACGGTTGAAGTTCGCCGCCTGCCACTTTCCGGCGATAGCCATGCCGACGCTGTTGCCGACGCCCTGGCCTAGCGGCCCAGTCGTGGTCTCCACTCCGGAGGTGATATGCGACTCGGGATGGCCGGGAGTCCGACTCCCCAACTGCCGGAAACGCTTGATCTCCTCCATCGGAACTGACAGTTCCTTCAGAACCTGGCCATGCTCATCGACCCGCCGCACCTCGGCGAGGTGCAGCATGGCATAAAGCAGCATGGATGCGTGGCCGTTGGAAAGCACGAAGCGGTCGCGATTGAGCCAGGTCGGATCCGCGGGATCGTAGCGCAGGAATTCCTGCCAGAGGCAATAGGTGACCGGGGCCAGTCCCATGGGCGCGCCCGGATGGCCCGAGTTCGCTTGCTGCACCGCGTCAATGGCCAGAGTTCGAATCGTGTTGATGCACAGCGTGTCCAGTTGCTGCCCCGTCACCAAAACCTGTTCACTGGCTACCATGCGACTCCGCTCCTCCAGCCTGGGATTTTCACCGGCGCGCGATCGGCCCACAACGAATTAGAGTTTCTCATTACGGAAAGGGTTCAATACGCAGAAAGTGTATCAATTTCCGCGCAGACGTGGTTTGACCTACGGTAAAAAACTGGCAGAGATCGAGGGATTGCTTTATTTCAGAAGGTGGAGGTAACCGTTCCCGGTTTGGGATCCTCGGGTTGTCTCCTGCACGAATTTGAGGAACTGGCGCAGATTGTCGCGTTCGGTCGGTGCCATTCCTTCGAAATGGACGCGAACTCCGTTCGCGGGCCCGGCGCGGGAAACCACTCCGCTCAGGGCAAACCCCTTCACCCAGATCTTTCCGTTGGGCACCCAGAGACCGATTTCTACTTTCGACCCCGGCTTGACCGGGCTCGCCGTTTCGACCAGACATCCACCCACGCTGGTATTGGAGAGATTGCCCCAGATTGGAACCGAGGTTTCGTTGACGCGAAGTTCGACGGCCACAAAGCACTTGATTCGCGGGTGATGACGGCGGTCGCTTCCCCAGTTGGGGCTGAACAAATCGGGTTCAAAAGGAGGTGTGGCCGAGGCAGGAGTCGGAACTGGCTGTGGCTCCGGAGTTGCGGCGGGGGCAGACTTCCCAGCCGTCAAACTGCCGGCCTTTATCTCACGCATAGCGGCCAGCAGCGCCTGTTCGCGCTTATCGGCCGGGGCTTCACGGTAGGCCTGCAGCAGCTTTCCGACATGCCGGACAAGGTCCGGATCGGACAGTATTCGGGTCCAGTCAGTTCCTGTTGCCGCACTCATGCAATGCACGTCTTCCGTTCTTAATAGTTTGCGACTCTCGACTAGCTTGAACCGAGGGTCACCGCCATTCAAGATGACCTTAGTCACGTCGTTGAGGTTTCTGGTGGACCGTAAAGGGCATTTCCTGGATGAGAGGACGTGCTTCCGGATTTCCGGGACTTGCTGGTTTTCGACGGGAGAGCCTAGCTCACGTCACTGAGTTTCGAACACCAGCTGGACCACCTCGGTGGTCTCGCTTTGCGCCGACTCAAACTTCCATTTACTAACGGCGTCGAGGGCTGTCTCGACCAGCACCGGATTTCCACCCAGCACCCTGGTGGACTTGACGGTGCCATTGGCCCGCACCACCGCTTCAACTCGGACTATGCCGTGGATGTGCATCTTTTTTGCTAGTTCGGGATAACTCGGCGCGACGCGCGAGGCGATCTTTCGCTCTGAGTTGGCTGAAGCCGGAGCGCTCTGAGCGGTTACCAGACTCGTCGTCAGCGCAATGAGTGCAACCGAAATGAATGAGACACTTCTCCGCATGGCTTCCGTTCCCCTTTACCCCTCTAGCTTACCGGGGCAAACTGCTGTCGGGCAAAGCACCGAAGGCATTGGCCACTGGGTGCAGGCTCCGGTGGTTGGAAGGATCTCATTCTTGACGCCCATCCCGCAGTTGGTCCAAACCCATCGAGGACGCGATCCCGGCGTTTTGGACAGAATCGTTTGCATCTCCACGGCCCGCAAACGAATCAAATCGGGACGAGTTATGCTGGAGGCGAGGCAGGACGTTTCGGTTTCCCCCCGGGGAGTGCCGAACGGTCCCACAATCAAGAATGCGTTGCTCATTGATAGTTTTCCAAACAGCATTTTTCAGTTTTATTCTTGCACTGCTCGCGACCCCGAGCCTGCTGGCTCAAGCTGCGGATGGAACTTCTTTGGCCCCGAATGTTTCCCTCCCCGGCCCGCAAAACCCGTTTCTGGGGAGTGCTCCTGAGGGCCAGGCTACTGCGGATGTCCTGCAAATCGGCTTCGAGGACGCGATGGATCGCGGCTTGCGCAACAATCTCGGCCTGTTGCTGGCGGGCGACCAGACCCAGATGGCCCGGGGAGAAAGATGGAAAGACCTGAGCGACCTGCTTCCGAACCTCAGCGCCCATGTGCTGGAGAACGCACAAACTCAGAGCCTCGCGGCGCTTGGGTTCAACAAACTCTTCCCCCTGCTGAGCCCTCCAGGTACGAATCCGAGCAGTCTTCCTCGCGTGGTGCCTGCCTTCAACTATTTTGACGCGCGTGCTTCCCTCAGCCAGTCGCTCTTCAATTTCAAGAACCTCGAGAAAGAACGGGCCGCTTCGGAAAGCGTGAAGGCCGCGCAATTCAGTTACAAAGACGCTCGCGAAATGGTCGTGCTGGCGGTCGGCAATTCTTATCTGCAAGCCATTGCGGCTGGGGCTCGCGTGGAAACCACTGAAGCCCAGGTCAAGAGCGCCCAGGCCCTTTACGACAAGGCGGCTGACCAGCAGAAAGCCGGACTGAGTCCCGCCATCGATGCGCTGCGCTCGCAGGTCGAATTGCAAACCCGCCAGCAGCAACTGATCGTTGCCCGTAATGATCTCGCCAAGCTGAAATTGAAGATCGCGCGGATTATCGGGCTGCCGCCGGGGCAGGAGTTTGTTCTTACCGAGAAAGCGCCGTACCAGGCGTTGGCGGCTCTCCCGCTCGACGTATATCTGCAGCGTGCCTACGCTGCGCGCGCTGACTATCAAGCGATGCTGGCACAAGTGCGGGCAGCAGAACTGTCGCGGAAAGCGGCCGCGGCTGGGCGTTATCCCACCATGGAAGTCGATGCCAATCTCGGCGATATCGGCGTCACACCCAGCCAGTCGAACGGCACCTGGCAGGTGAATGGAGGCATCAACATCCCGATCTTCGCGGGCAATCGGGTTCACGGCGACGTGCTCCAGGCGGATGCCCAGTTGAAGCAGGCGCGTTCTCAACTTGGAGATCTCCGCGGCCGGATCGACTACGAAGTCCGCACCGCGCTGCTCGATCTGAACGCTGCCGCCGAACAAGTAGAAGTGGCCCGCAGTTCCGTCGACCTGGCGGAACAGGCACTCGCACAATCGCAAGATCGCTTTACTGCAGGAGTGACCGACAACCTGGAAGTGGTGCAGGCGCAGGAGACCGTTGCCAGCGCTCACGAGAGCTATATTCAGAGCCTCTATTTCCACAACCTGTCGAAGGTCGAACTGGCGCACGCCATCGGCAACGCGGAAGAGGGCGTCAAACGATTCTTGAAAGGCAATTAATAACGTATGGAGCAAACGACACAGAGTCCGCCCGCCAACGTCGGGAAAGCTGGAATCGAGAAGCCGGCGGGCAGCACGAAGCCGTTACCGGCTACCGAGGAGGATTTTCACACGCGGCCTTCCCGCACCCAGAGTTCCGGTTTCCGGATCGCGGTCGTGATTGCCGTCCTTGTCCTTCTGGTCGCGGGATTCTTCGCCTATCGCTACTTCTCCAGCTATGAATCCACCGACGATGCCCAAGTCGACGGCCACGTCAATTCCATCAGCGGCCGCGTCTCGGGCCACGTCACCAAACTCAACGTCGAGGACAATCAATACGTACAAGCGGGAACGGTGTTGGTAGAGATCGACCCGGCGGACTATCAAGTCGCCCACGAGCGCGCCCAAGCCGACTTTGACGATGCGCAGGCAGCCGCCGTCGCGGCCGGAGTGAGCGTTCCGATTACGTCCGTCAACACCACCAGCCAGGTTTCTTCGACCGGAGCCGACGTGAACAGCGCCCGCGCGGGTATTCAGGTCGCGCAACAACAGTTCGAAGCGGCCAAGGCACAACTGCAGGAAGCCGAAGCCAATAATGTGAAAGCGCAGAACGATCTCGTCCGCTACAAGCAGTTAGTCGACAAGCAGGAGATTTCCCAGCAGCAGTACGACCAGGCCACCGCCGCCTCCAAGGCAAGTGCGGCCGGGGTCGAAGCCGCGCGCGCCGGCGCCGACGCAGCGCAGCAGCAGGTCACGCAAGCTCAGGGGAAACTTGTCCAGGCGCAGGCGAGCCGGAGCAACGCCAATACTGCGCCCAAGCAGATGCAGGTTATACGCGCCAAGGCTACGTCCGCGCTGGCGGAGGCCCAGCGCAAGAAGGCCGATCTCGACCAGGCCACACTGAACCTGCAATACACAAAGATCGTTGCCCCGGTGAACGGCATCGTCAGCAATCGAACCGTGGAAGTCGGGCAGAACGTCGCTCCCGGCCAGGAGCTGATGAAGATCATCAATCTTGACGACGTTTGGATCACGGCGAACTTCAAGGAAACCCAGCTTCGGCAAATGAAGATCGGCCAGCGCGTCACCATCGACGTCGACGCCAACGGCAGATCGTACAACGGCAAAGTGGACAGCATCGCCGGAGCCAGTGGCGCCCGCTTTAGCCTGCTGCCTCCGGAGAACGCCACGGGAAACTACGTGAAGGTAGTACAGCGCATCCCGGTCAAGATCGTGCTCGATCCCGGCGCGAACAACGACCACCAGTTACGTCCCGGCATGTCAGTTACCCCCAAGGCCTGGATCCGCTAATGAGCGCGGCCACCGGCACGATGGATCACGCCGACACCTGGCGTCCCGCGGTCAATCCGTGGGTGATTGCGCTGGCGGTCACGCTGGCGACGTTTATGGAAGTGCTCGATACTTCCATCGCCAACGTCGCTCTGCCGCACATTGCAGGAAGTCTCTCCGCAGGGCAGGACGAAAGCACCTGGGTCCTGACTTCTTATCTGGTTTCCAACGCGATCGTGCTGCCTCTGAGCGGCTGGCTGTCGTCCATCATCGGCCGCAAGAATTTCTACATGGGTTGCGTGGCCCTGTTCACTGTGAGTTCGTTCCTGTGCGGGCTCGCGCCCAACCTGGCCACACTGATCATCTGCCGCATCCTGCAGGGCGCCGGTGGGGGCGGATTGCAGCCCAGCGAGCAGGCCATTCTTGCCGACACGTTTCCGCCCGCCAAGCGCGGCATGGCTTTCGCCGTATATGGCATCGCCGTCGTCACGGCGCCTGCGATCGGTCCCACGCTCGGCGGATGGATTACCGACAATTTCACCTGGCGCTGGATTTTCTTCATCAATATCCCGGTCGGGATCCTCTCGATCCTGCTTACCTCGAGACTGATTCAGGATCCACCTTACTTCAAGCGCCGCAAGCTCAGCGAGACCACGATCGACTATATCGGCCTCGGCTTCGTTGCCCTCGGACTCGGTGCGCTGCAGATCGTGCTCGACAAGGGCCAGCGCGAAGACTGGTTCGAGTCCCACTTCATCGTGATTCTTTCGGTAATCTGCGCGGCCTCGCTGATCTTCGTGGTCATCTGGGAATGGAGGCACAAGGATCCCATCATCGATCTGCACTTGTTCCGCGATCGCACCTTCGCCATTTCGAACCTGCTGATGTTCATGCTGGGATTCGCGTTGCTGGGCAGCACCTTGCTGCTGCCGCTGTTCATGCAGACTATGCTCGGTTACACGGCCCAGCAGTCGGGGCTGGCGCTCATGCCCGGAGGATTCGCGATCATGCTGCTGTTGCCGCTGGTCGGATTTCTGTTATCACGCTACAGCCCGCGCTGGCTGCTGCTGTTCGGCTTGGTCGTGCTTTCCGCTTCCTTGTTTCACATGACCCGGTTTGACCTGGAAATCGACTTTCGCACTGCGGTCATGGCTCGCGTGTTCCAGGCCGTGGGCATGGCGTTCCTGTTTGTGCCCATCAACACGGCTGCATACGCGTTCCTGCCGCGCGACAAGAACAATGCCGCTTCCGGCCTGATGAATCTGGCGCGCAACATCGGCGGGAGCGTGGGGATTTCCGTGGTCACCACTTTGCTCGACCGGCGCAGCCAGGTGCATATGACCGAATTGTCCAGCCATCTGAGCCAGTCCAATCCGGCGCTGCAGTCGATGATCCGGGGTGCGTCGCGCGCCATGCAGGCCCATGGTGCCAGTGCGGCAGGGGCTACCCGGCAGGCGTACGCTCTGATCCAGGGCACGGTGGAGCGGCAGGCCGCCATGCTCTCCTATATTGATTGCTTCAGGTTCCTCGGGGTCGCCATTCTGGCCATGGTCCCGATGGTTTTCCTGATGCGAAAATCCAAGCCCGGCGGCGGAATCGCAGTACACTAAACATCGCCATGTTTCGCCTCATCACCATCGAGCGCGAGTACGGCTGCGGCGGCGCCGCCATCGCCGCTCAACTGGCCGACCACCTGGGCTGGAAGCTCTGGGACCAGTTGCTTACCGAAGAGATTGCCCGCGTTGCCGACGTTGATCCCTCGGCGGTCATGCGCTGCGACGAACGCAGAGACAGCCGCCTTCACCGCCTCGCGAAATCCTTCTGGCGCGGCAGTTACGAACGCAATTCCGCGGCTCTGGGCAGTCAGGTGTTCGACACCGACCGCATGATGTCGATGATGCAGGACACGATGAACCAAATTGGGCGGGAAGGGAATGCGGTCGTAGTGGGTCGCGGCGCGCCGTATCTATTGCGCGAGAATCCCGATGCGTTTCATGTCTTTCTCTACGCTCCGCGCTCCGAGAAAATCCGGCGACTCATGGCAGACGGGCACAGTGAAGAAGATGCCGTGGATCTGGTCGATTCCGTCGATCGCGAGCGCATCGCCTACGTGAAGCACTATTTCAACGCCGACTGGCCCACGCGTTCGCTCTACCACCTCATGCTCAACACTGCCGTGGGGAACGAGCCGGTGGTCCAGACGATCCTCGATACCATGCGTCTGGTCGAGGGCCGCCCTAAGGCCACGGACTACGAACACCCCAGCGTGCCGGCGTCTCCTCGATAACTGAGCGCGCGGCGGGGTGCGCTCTAGGCGCCGCTGCCCGGCCTTCCTTGTTCCGTCTGTGGCCGGCCCGGCCGTTGTGGCGCTGGACAGCAATTCTCCTCGCAAACATCCTGCCGCGGCCCGAGTGATCCCAGCGCACGCCGCTCCGCTCCCGGACTTGTGCGCTCAACGATCAGCTCACGAATCATTCCGATGAACTTGGGATGCACGCCCACCGTCTTGGCCCGCACCATCGGCAGCGCCAGGGAATCGCAAAGCTGCTGCGCCTCGATGTCCAGGTCATACAGCACTTCCATGTGATCGGAAATAAAACTGATCGGGGCCAGCACCACCGCGCTGGCCAGATCGCGCGCCTTCACCTCGCGCAGGTAGTCCAGAATGTCCGGCTCCAGCCACGGTTGGCCCGGCGCGCCGCTGCGGCTCTGATACACAAGCGCATCGTTGGCGACACCCAGCCCCGCCGAGACAAGCTTCCTTACTTCTTCCAGTTGGCGGACATAGTCGCAGCTGTTTGCCATCGACAGCGGGATGCTGTGTGCGATGTAGACCACCTGCACGTTCTGGCGAGCGTCCGCCGGAATTTCCCGCAGGGCATCGCGCAGCCGATCCTCGGTTGCTTCAATGAATCCCGGATGATTGAAGAACGCGCGCAGCTTGTCGATCTCCGGCGCGCCCGGGCCGATTTCGTTTTGCGCGCGCGCGATGTCTTCGCGGTACTGGCGGCATCCGGAATACGAACTGTACGCCGACGTCACGAAGGCAAGAGCCCGTCGAAAGCCGTCCTGCTTCATCTGCCGCAAGGTTTCCGCCAGCATCGGATGCCAGTTGCGATTTCCCCAATAAACCGGCAATTTCGGGCCATGCTGCGCCAGTTCATTCTCCAGCGCCGCAATCAATTCCCGGGTCTGCTGGTTGATCGGGCTCTTCCCTCCGAAATGGTAGTAGTGCTCAGCAACCGCCAGCATGCGCTCGCGTGGAACATTCCTTCCGCGCAGCACGTTTTCGAGAAACGGGATCACCTCCGCCGCCGACTCAGGCCCACCGAAAGAGACAACAAGAATGGCGTCGTAGTTCATTAGTTTCGCTCAGATCTCAACGGATGACATGGGGACAGTTCTTGGCGCTATTTCCCGCCCGCCGCTACGGCGGAAGCCCCAATCTCCGCAGCTGAAGTGAGAGATATCGGCCGGTCCAGGGAAATGTCCATCTCGGTGAACCGTGGGAGAACTACATCCCGCCCGTGACGCGTTGCCATATACACGCCCGACGCGCAACTTGAGATGATACGCGCGGTCCCGGCCGTGGAAACATCGGTCGCGGTCGACACGATGGCCTCAATCACAAGCTGGATCCCGTCGTCGACCCCCTTCGCGATCCCCGCCGTCACACCCAGATTGATTGCCATCCATGCTTTGCCCGGGCGTTCTCCGTGCAGCCGGCCTTCCGCATCCATCCTCGTGTGCGATTTCTCGTCCAACTCCGCTCCTGCGAGCGAGGCCGCGATCGGGAAACGATTGCCCTCGGGCAGAGTGAGTTCCGTGAACGTCAGGTACAAAGACCCGGCGCGGCTCAACCACCGTGGTGGAGTCTTCTTCACTACTTTGCCTTCAAACAAGCTGCCTGCGGGCAGGACTACCTTCGAATTCAGAAGTACCGGCTCCAGCAGGCGGGCTTGTACCACATCTCCGGGCTTACTCTTCGAGGCGCTCACATTGCCCAAAAGTAGAATCCTGCAATGCGTCCCTGCCGGGAGCGTCTCGGGCCGGACCGAATCTGGCTGCGCTGAATCTGCCTCATTCTTGCCGTCTGCCGTGGAAGGAACGGTTTCGATCCCGAAGGCTTCCAAGACCAGGGTGGGTGTCGCCGGTTTCTTCGCGTTCGACTGACTCACCTCGACGGCGCCATTTTCTGCACCGGGCTGCTGTCCTGATTTGTTTTTCTTTGCTTTCGCCTGCACCTCGCGCATGCGGCTAACAGAAATCAGCGAAACCTGCACCGAACTCTCGCCCTTGTCCTGCGCAACCGTGGCATTCTTGAAGACTGGATAGTTCTCATGCCGAGGTGTGAAAGCCTGAACGACCCATGGCCAGTGGTCATTTGGAATGCGCTTTCTCTTTTCCATGTGGTCGACAGTCAGCCGGACACCGCTTCCGGAAGGGAACACCTTGCGGTCTGCGGAATAGACATCCCTCGACAGGCTGCCACCCACCACTTCGCCGGACTTCAACTGAGACATTCTTACGGGATTGGAGAGCCGCACCTTGAAGTAAAGCCCAGAGTCAGCCGCCCCGGCGCCCTGAGCGCGGGCGGACGGATCATCAGCAGCGGAGCAGAACGTCGGACTTGGGGCGAGTCCCGCAGCAAGCAGAACCAACGTCACTGGCTTGATCCACGGCAGGCCTTTCAACATTGTGCTCCCGGCTACCCGTACCTTCTCTGGTGCAGACAAGTGGCTGCCCTCTTTGCTGATGGTCACGCGCCAGTCGGTTGCCCGGCGGTGTAATTGGGGGGATATGGTGCGCCCGGAGAGATTCGAACTCCCGACCTGTTGCTCCGGAGGCAACCGCTCTATCCAACTGAGCTACGGGCGCACACGGATATCTACAGTCTACATGGGCAGGGGAAATGGCTTCAATGCCGACATGACACAGAGTACCCGAAAGCCCGGAAGATCCTTGCCGGAGGGTCACGCACGCAGCTCGCAGCCGCAAGCGCTGGCTTGGCAGCGTTGACTCGGAAGATGAACCGCGCCCGTGGGCCACAGCCCGGCGGGCGCGGTTCGATCAAAATATCCTTTACAGAGAGTCCTCGCTAATACCGGTCGCGCCGCCCGCCACCGCCGCCGCCGCCATGGCCGCCGCGATCTCCGCGATCACGGCCACCACCACCGCCGCCGCCACCACTGCGTTCGGTCTTGGGCCGCGCTTCATTGACGTTGATCGTGCGTCCGCCGACCGAGGAGCCATTCAAAGCTGTGATGGCCTTATCGCCGTCTTCGTTGCTGGCCATCTCCACGAAGCCGAAACCACGGGAGCGGCCAGTGTCACGGTCCGTCATGATACTCACGCGGTCCACTTGTCCGAAAGGTTCAAAAAGCGTCCGGAGTTCGTCTTCGTTTGTGTTGAAGCTCAAGTTCCCCACAAAAATATTCTTCACGCGTCTGCCTCTGCATTGAGCTGTCGGAAGTGCGAGCAATTCGGCGGACTTGGCAGGTCGGGAGAACCGTTCCTGAAAATCGATACCGGAGCTGGCGAACAGTCAAATGCGGCGAGCAGTATAGCAGGTTTTCCGAAACCAGCTTGTCAAATTGATCTCAAAATGAGAGCGACAGGCCGGGCCGCGGACGAGCTAGCACTCGTCCACCTTCCAGTATCCTTCAGCGTGAAATCCCATCTGCAGCAGACGGTTCTTGGGATCGTGTCTCTTGCCGCAGCCCGGACAGATGAGATAGCGGCTCCAGGCTGTACCTTGATGATCGTAGTTCTCCGCCACCGCAAACGTTGTCCCGCAACTGCAAGGGACGAGGAACATACGCAGCGGCGGGCTGCTCTTCGTACTCTTCTCGGACTTGCGCCGGGGTTTCACGACTCCTCGACAGTTGCGTATGAACTTCTCTTGCGCTTATTCGACTGCAGGGTTTTCTTGCGCAGCCGCAGCGACTTGGGCGTGATCTCCACGAACTCATCGTCGGCGATGAATTCGATGGCCTGCTCCAGATTCAACGGACGGAACGGTACCAGGCGAATCGCCTCATCCGCCGTCGAAGCCCGCATGTTCGTCAGCTTCTTTTCCCGCACGGCATTCACGTCGAGATCGGTGTCCTTGGCGTTCTCCCCGATGATCATTCCTTCGTACAGTTCCACGCCCGGCCCGAGGAAAAGTTCTCCACGCTCCTGCAGGCCCCACAGGGCGTACGCCGTCGAGACTCCGCCGCGATCGGCGATCAGCGCCCCCGTAAGCCGGTGGGGGATCTCGCCCTGCCACTCGGTGTAGCCGTCAAACAGCGCGTTCATGACGATGGTTCCGCGCGTGTCGGTGAGCAACTGGCCGCGGAGCCCGATCAACCCCCGGCTGGGCACGCGGAACTCGACGCGCACTCGTCCGTAGCCGTGATTGTGCATGTTGGTGACTTCGCCTTTACGCGATCCGAGTTGCTCCATCACCACGCCCACGAAGTCCTCCGGCACATCCACCGTGAGATGTTCGACCGGTTCCATCAGCTTGCCGTCGATGCGCTTGGTGACGATCTCCGGCTTGCCCACCATGAGTTCGTACCCTTCGCGCCGCATCATCTCAATGAGGATGGAAAGTTGTAGTTCGCCGCGGCCCAGCACCTTGAACGAATCGGTGGTGCCCGTATCCTCCACCCGCAAAGAAACGTTGGTCAGGAGTTCCTTTTCCAGCCGCTCCCGCAGATTGCGCGAGGTGACGTAGGCGCCGTCCTTGCCCGCGAACGGCGAGGTGTTGACCGTAAACAGCATGGCGATGGTGGGCTCATCGATTGCGATGTGGGGCAGGGGAGCGGGGTTCTCGGCTTCGGTAATGGTCTCGCCGATCGTGATCCCTTCGACGCCCGCGACCGCGATGATGTCTCCCAATTCCGTTTCGGTGATGTCCGTCCGCTTCAGTCCCGAGAAGGAAAACAGTTTCGTGATCTTGGTCTTGTGCAGCGTTCCGTCGAGTTTGGCGATGGCAACTTCCTCGCCGGTAAACATCTTTCCGTTGAAGACGCGGGCGATCGCCAAGCGTCCCAGATAATCGCTGTAGTCGAGGTTCGCCACCAGGATTTGCAGCGGACCCGACTCATCCCCCTGAGGGTGAGGAATCGTCTTCAGGATCGCATCGAACAGCGGACGTAAGTTTTCGCCCCCGCCCTTGATGTCCGTGGTCGCCGTGCCCGTCTTGGCATTGGTGTAGAGCACGGGGAAATCGATCTGATCTTCTTTCGCGTCCAGATCGATAAACAGGTCGTAGATTTCGTTCAGCACTTCCTGCGGGCGCGCGTCGGAGCGATCAATCTTGTTGATCACCACGATGGGCGGCAGCTTGGCTTCCAGGGCTTTGCTCAGCACGTAGCGCGTCTGGGGCAGCGGACCTTCGCTGGCATCCACCAGCAGCATGACGCCGTCGACCATCTTCAGCGCGCGCTCGACCTCGCCGCCGAAGTCGCTGTGGCCGGGCGTATCCACGATATTGATTTTCACGTCGTGATAGAAAATTGCGGTGTTCTTGGCCAGGATGGTGATGCCGCGCTCCCGCTCCAGTTCGTTCGAATCCATCACCCGTTCGACGTGGTGCTCGTTGGAGCGAAAGATGCCGCTTTGTTGCAGCATGGCGTCGACCAGCGTGGTTTTGCCGTGGTCGACGTGGGCGATGATAGCGATGTTGCGAATACCTGAACTCAAAAAGGATCCTTCCCGAAATATTGTCTACTACCACTTTACTATGCTGGGGATGAAATCACCACGAAGGACGCTGCGGCGGAGGGGGTAGGAGGTGGAATGGTCGAAGGAATCTCTTATCAGCCGCCGGCCCCGGCTAGGCGTTGATTTTCTTTGCGTCCTCGGCGGCCTTTCTTCGCGCTCTCTGCGGTTCAAGCTTTTATGGGGCGACGCAATGATCCGGGTAAGGCTCCCTATGTCGTGTGGCGAAATCGCGAATAGTTTTACTTGTTCGCCGGCGGGGTACTTTCGATGAGTTCGGCTCCAAGGTCGGGGCTGCCCTCTGCTCGCACCCGCAAGCGGTACCACACCACTATCGTCACCAGCGAAAATACAAAGATGATGGTCGACACCGCATTGATCTCCGGCGTGATACCTCGCCGCAGCCGCCCCCAGATTTCTAGAGGCAGCGTGTTATCGCGCCCGATCAAAAAGAAGCTGACCGCGATTTCGTCCATCGAGAGCGTGAAGATCAGCAACGCCGCGCCGATGATCGGCAGCTTCAAGTTGGGCACCGTCACGCGCCAGAACGTTTGCCAGTAGTTCGCTCCCAGGTCGAGGGACGCCTCTTCCTGTGCGCGATCGAGCTTTTGCAGGCCCGCGAAAACTTCGGTGGTTGCCACCGAGATGAGTGCGGTCCCGTGTCCCAGGACGATCGTCATCAAGCTGAGCTTCGCGCCCATCACGTTGAACAGCATGAGCAGCGAAAGGCCGGTGATAATGCCTGGCAAGATCAAGGGCAGCAGCACGAGTCGACGGAACAGCGCCTTGCCCGGAAACCGCGTCCGGTCGAGCGCCAGCGCCGCCGGCACCCCAAACGTCAGCGAGATCGCCATCGCCGCAAAGGCCACCTGCAGGCTGTTGAGCACCGAATCCCAGATCGGCCCATCCGCGAACAGGATGCGATACCAATCGAGCGTGAGGTGATGCGGCGGGAATCCGCCTACACCCTGCCCGTTGAACGAATAGAGAATGAGAACCGCAATCGGCAGATAGAGAAACGAAAACACCGCCGCGGCATGGAGCAGCAGCCAGCGCGAGCGTGGGACACTTGCCGGATCGCTCACGAGAAACTCCATTTCTTTTCCAGACGCTCCGAAAGGAACAGCAGGCTCACCACAATCACCAGCATGCCAAGCGAAATCGCCGCGCCCAGCGGCCAGTTGTAGGCCGCGCCGAATAAACTCACCACGATATTCGAAATCATGATGCCGCTGGGTCCGCCCAGCAACAGCGGCGCAAGGAAATCGCCCAGGCTTAAGACGAACGCGAACGTCGCCCCGGCAACAACGCCGGGAATCGACAGCGGAAAGACGACCTTCCAGAATGTCTGCACCGGCGTCGCGCCCAGATCATGCGAGGCCTCGACGAGGTTGCGGGGAATATGCTCCAACGCCGCATAAATCGGCAAAAACGCGAACGGCGTATAGATGTGCGTGAGTGTCAACACCACGGCAAATGGACTGTAGAGCAGAAAATCGAGCGGATGACTGGTCAGGTGCACATACTGCAGCAGCGTATTGAGCACTCCATCGGAACCGAGGATCGTCTTCCACGCATAGGCTCGCACCAGATAACTGACCCACAGCGGAATAATGACCATCTGATACAGCAGATCTTTCCGCTTGCCCGCATAGAACGAGAGAAAATACGCCAGTGGATATCCCAGCAGCAGAGAAAACAACATCACGCGCGCCGCAATCCACATCGAGCGCAGCAGCGTCTGCCAGTAAACCGTCTTCTGCAACAGTTCTTTATAGTTCTCCAGATTCCACGAGTGCACGACAGCCTGTGCCGGCGACACCGACCAGAAGCTGTAGCAGAACATCAGCAAGTACGGCACCAGCAGAAACACCGTTACCCATACCAGCGGCGGCACAGTCACGACCGTCTTGTACGCGCGGGAAAACATCAGTTCCTCTCGGGGGACTCGCGCACCAGCACCGCATCAGCAGCAGAGAACTCGATCTCAACTTCGTTCTGCACTCCGCCTCCACTTGCCGTCCGCATGACCAGGACCAGACCGTCGGCACATTCCACGCGAATCAATTCCGTTGCTCCATGAAACGCCTGATGCAGAACTCGACCACGAACCCGGACCGCACCACTGCCTGCAGTCCCAGTTCCGCCCAGCCGCACATGCTCCGGTCGCAAAGAAAAAAGTGCTGGCCCATCGGGAAGCGAAGCCGGCCACGCCAGCGCCGCGCAGTGCACCACGCCGCCTCGCACTTCGCCCTTCAGCAGATTCGTGTGGCCAATGAACTGCGCCACATAGGCCGTCGCCGGACGGCTATAAATCTCACGGGGTGTCGCCACCTGCTCCAGTTCGCCCGAACGCAGTAGCGCGATGCGGTCCGACATCACCATCGCTTCTTCCTGATCGTGGGTCACGAATACGAACGCGATGCCCACCTCGCGCTGCAGCGCTTTCAATTCCACCTGCATCTGTCGCCGCAGGTTCGCGTCCAGCGCCGAGAGCGGCTCGTCCAGCAACAGCAGTCGCGGCCGGTTCACCAGAGCGCGCGCCAGCGCAACCCGCTGCTGCTGCCCTCCGCTGATCTTCGACGGTTTCGCCTTCGCGTGTGCCGTCATCTTTACTTTGTCCAGTGCCTCCGCGACTCGTTCTGCAACCTCTGCTGCGGGCCTCTTCGCCACGCGCAATCCGTACGCCACGTTGTCTTCGACCGTGAGGTGGGGGAACAAAGCATAGGATTGAAACACGGTATTGACGCGCCGCCGGTAAGGAGGCTGGTGATCCAGTCTCTCCGTTCCCATCCAAAGCTCGCCTGAACTCGCGGTCTCGAAGCCGGCAACAATCCGCAGCAGCGTGGTCTTTCCCGAGCCGCTTTCGCCGAGGATGGTCAGAAATTCTCCCTCCGCAATCTCCAGCGAAACATTCCGCAGCACCACATTGCGGCCGAAGGTCTTGGCCACGCTGCGGATGCTGAGCAAGGCTGGTTTGGCGGTGGACTGCGGGTTGGCCGTAACCGCAATGGCGAGAGTGATAGGGGATGCCATGAGTCGCGGGCCCGCTATTGTGCGGCCTTTACGTCGTTCCAAATCTCGGTATACTTCGTGCGTCGTGGCACGTTCTGCCAGAAATTCAACCGCTTCTGGTAGCTTTCCACGTCGTCCAGATGCAGCGTCTTCAGCTCGTCTGGTGTCATGAACTGACCCGCCTGCGGATTCGCCGGAACATAGTGCGTCTTGTCGGTCACCAGTTTTTGCGTCTTGGCCTCTACCATGTACTCCAGAAATTTGTGAGCCAATTCTTTGTTTTCGCTGCCTGCCGTGATCATCAGGTGATCGATCCAGCCGGTGGTGTTTTCCTGGGGAATCGTTTCGCCCACAGGAAAATTCGCTTTCTTCAAGTCAGCGGTATTGAGTGGCCAACCCATCGCGATCACCACTTCGTGGTTCTCAAACAGATTCGTCAGTTCCCCGCCCGTAGCCCACATCTTGCGAATGTTCGGTTTCAACTCCAGCAATTTTTTCTTGACCGCCTCAAGCTGCTGGTCGCTCAAGTTATAGAGTTGCGACGGATCGGGTTTGTCATAGCCGAGAACCTGCGCCGCCATGTAGACCGTCGAAAGATCGTCCCACACCGAGACTTTGCCTTTGTATTTCGGGTCCCACATCACGTTCCAGGAATTCGGAGGCTGCGCGAAAGCCGTTGTGTCGTAAATGATCGGATCCGGTCCCCACATGAACGGGACGCCGTACACTTGGCCGTTCGCGCGCACCAGCGGCAGGGAAGTGAGCTGCCCAGAAAGTTGGTTGTAGCTCGGAATCTTCGAGAGGTCGAGCGGCGCCGCCAATCCTGTGGTTGCGATGGATGTCGCCACATCGCTCGACGGCGAGATCACGTCGTAATTCCCCGCGCTGCCGCCGCGCAGCTTGGCCACCAGTTCGTCGCTCGATCCCATATACGACGCCGAAACCTTGCAATGGTTCTGCTCTTCGAAACCTTTGATGAATGAGGGATCGGCATAACCTTCCCACACCAGAAGGTTGAGCGAGGGCGTCTTCTTAGAGCAAGACGCCGCCCACACTACTGCTACCAGCAAGGGCAACCAACGCACCAGTCGTTGCCAGTTCATTCTTCCTCCTAAAACGTTGGCGGAGTGTTGATCCACAAAACCAGCGTTTCCTTCGGTCCCGGGTTCTTCCATCGATGGGGCGTCGCACTTTCAAAATAGAAACTGTCGCCCGGCTTCAGCCGGTATTCCTCACCGTCCACCGCGATTTCCAGATCTCCGCGCAGCACGTAAATGAATTCTTCTCCCTCGTGGGTATAGGGATCTCCGCTCCCCGCCTCCGGCGCGATCCGGAACAGGTGCGGCTCCATCACGGTATTGCCCCACGCCAGCAGTTCCATGCATACACCCGCGCCTGTTTCGAGAACCTTGCGCTCTGCGGGGCGCACTTGACGCTTGCTGGTCCCCGAGGCGTTAAAGAAATCCAGAATGTTTGTTTTGTAAAAGCGCGCGAGTTTGCGCAGCGTTCCCACCGACCCGCTCATTTGAGAACGTTCCAGCGCGCTGAGAAATCCCACCGAAATGCCCACCGCGTGTGCCACCTGCGCCAGCGAGAGCTGCCGCCGCGCCCGCAATTGCCGCAGATGCGCTCCAATGGCGCCCGCATTCCCGTCAGCGGACGGACGAACCTTACCTTCGCGTTTCAGCAACTGCACAATCGCGGCCGCGTTCAGCCCGTGCACCTTGCGCAAAAAACGCGCCCGCTTCAGCAGCTTCACGTCTTCCGCGGTGTAGAGCCGGTACTTGCTCTCCGTGCGCCGCGGATGCGCCAGCCCCAGGCTTTCCCACGAGCGGATCACCGACGGCGAAACTCCCACCTTCCGGGCCACGTCTCCGATCTTCAAATAAGGTTCAGCCATGCTGGTTAGTCATCCAAAGCAGGATGGGATCAGAAATCTCGATAAGAAATTTCTATCGGAAGGACGCGTTTTTTTATCCTTGACAGGCCCCATCCCTGTTCTCTAACCTTGCGGGATTATAGCAAGGTTGTGGCGGGATACAAGCTGTCGCTTTCACACAAAAACAAACTCTCCCCAAGATTTCTGGAGGCTCCATGCTCTCACTGCGACTCCGCTGGTATGTAGTTTGCCTTGCCGTTGCGATTTCTCTCGCGATCCCCACCCTGCTCTCTGCCCAAGGTACTGCCGGCCGAGTCCTTGGCCGCGTCGCCGATCCCAGCGGCGCCGTCCTTGCCGGGGTGAAGGTCACATTGGTCAACGCGGCAACCAACGTGAGCCGCGACAGTAAGACCAATGAGAGTGGAGACTACGATTTTGTGGAAGTCCCGGTCGGCACCTACAGGCTGGAATTCGATCTCACCGGCTTCAAGAAGAACGTCCGGCGGGGGGTGAGCCTCGACATCAACCAGGTCATTACTCTCAACATGACAATGCAGATCGGCGCCATGCAGGAAGTCGTGGACGTAACTTCGGAAGCGCCTTTGGTTGAGACCACGAGCACACAACTCGGTGCCGTCGTGGGCGACCGTGCCGTCAGCGAGCTTCCCCTCAACTCGCGTGATACCTACCAGTTCCTCCAGTTGCAGCCGGGTGTCATGTCCACGGTGGGTTCCAGTAACTCAATTGTCTACGGCAGCAATAACGCCGGCGCCGTCTCGGTGAACGGCGGACGTGGTCGCTCCAATAACTTTAGCGTCAACGGCGGAGATGCCAACGATCAGTTCGCGAATCTGCCCACCGTTCAGCCGTCGCCGGACAGCATTGCGGAGTTTCGCGTTCTCACCAACACCTTCGATGCCGAATATGGCCGCAACTCCGGTTCTGTGGTCAACGTGGTCACGAAGTCGGGCACCAATCAGTTCCACGGCAACATGTACGAGTTCTTCCGGAACAAGGTCCTTAATGCCAGTGGCTACTGCTTCTCCGCCGACGGCTGCCCGAAGCCACAGTTCAACCAGAATCAGTTCGGTGGAACCTTCGGCGGACCCATTAAGAAAGATCACACCTTCTTCTTTACTTCCTATGAGGGTCGCCGGATTCGGCAGGGAATCCAGTCGCCAGCAGTGACCGTGCCCTTGGCGATGGAGCGCCCCAGCGCAACTCAAGTTTTTTCCGATTTTTCTTCGGAATCTCCGTTCTCCGGAACATTGACCAACGCCTATGCGCTCAATCAGCGTACGGGATGTACAACCGGACTGGGTGCGGCTCCCAACATACCTGACGGGAGTCCCTATTCAGATCTGTTCCCCGGCAACATCATTCCTTTAGCCTGCATGGACCCTACGGCTGTGGATTTGCTTCAATTCGTTCCCACGCCGACCAACGGCAATACGGTTCAGACAGTCCCCGTGCAGCCTGAGCGGGGTGACCAGCTCACGGTAAAGTTCGACCAGAGAATCAATGACAAGCAAAACCTTAGTGTCTATTACTATTTCGACGACCATAGCTTGGTCTCTCCTTTTGCCCAATTCCAGGCTGCCGGTGCCAACGTACCGGGCTTTGCCTCTGCCACCAAAGAGCGCTTTCAACAGTGGAATATCAGTCATACCTGGACCATCAACAACAGCACCGTTAACGAATTCCGTTTCAATTACAACCGCGAGGCACAGCGAACATTCCAGCACCCGCAGCGCACGAGTTTGGTGCAAGACTCCTGCCCCCCGGCGCCTTCTTGGCTTGGCCCCGTGCCCTGTTTCTCCGATGGCACGGCCGCCAATAATTCCGGCATTCATCCTGGGTTGGGACCTCAGCACGAAGGTCTGCCGTTCATTCAGCTGAGTGGTGGATTTACGATCGGTAACAACGGCGAAGGCGAGTTGCCGCAGGTGGGCAACTCATTCCAATGGTCCGACAGCATTAGCAAGGTCATTGGCAACCACTCGCTTAAGTTCGGTGGAGATGTTCGGCGCCAGCGCTTCGACCAGACTCTGTATTTCGATGTCAACGGCGAGTACTTTGTTGACGGCACTTCCGCCAATACCGTAGGCACTGACACCGTCTTTCCCGACTACTTGCTCGGCTTCCCTGGCTCGTATGGACAAGGTTCAGCGCAGGTGGAGAATGTCCGCAGCACGGCCGTGTATCTATTTGCCGAGGACAGTTGGAAGATCAAGCGAAACGTAACCCTTAACTATGGCTTACGCTGGGAACTCAATACCCCGATTACCGACATCAGTCATCACGTGCAAACCTTCCGTCCAGGGCAGGTATCCACGGTCTATCCGTGCCAGCTAAATGCGGCAAGCATCGCGACTTTCCAGGCCCCCCCCTATAACATCGCGAATCCCGATTGCGCCAACACGGGCACAGTTCCCACGGGTTTAGTCGTCCCGGGAGACACGGGCGTACCCAACGGCTTGACCCAGACGTACTACAAGGCCTTTGCTCCGCGCATTGGAATTGCATGGAGCCCGGGAGACTCGGGTAAGACCAGTATCCGCGCAGGCTGGGGACTCTTCTACAATCCGATCGAGCAGCTTGTGCTGGAGCAGTTCAGCGCTGAGCCGCCTTTCGGTGGTAGCACCTTCCCGGTCGGCACGTTATTCAACACACCCTTCCTTGGTCAGGATGGAGCCACGGTTTATCCCAACCCGTTCAACGGTATTCTGAACCCGCCCCGTGGCCAGCCCGTCGATTGGTCGACGTTCCGACCCATCTTGCTTTTCGGCCAGTTCCAGCCGAAAATGCGCAGCCAGTATTCGGCGCAATACAATCTCACCATCCAACGCGAGCTGAGCAACGACATGAAAGTGCAGTTCGGGTTTGTGGGATCCCAAGGGCATCGGCTCTTGGGCACCCACGACCTCAACTACGGGAATCCTCAGACCTGTCTCGATCTGAACGATGTTCTGGGAGCTGGAACTTGCGGACCGTATTCTGCTGACAGTTCTTTCTTCGTTCCTGCGGGGTCAGTAACAGGTCCGAATGGGCTGCATGTTCCCTATGGACCAAACGGACCCACCTTAATCCCCGCGAATACTCCGACGCCAACCGACATTACTCTAGTGGGCTTA
>JADGNP010000317.1 GCA_017883425.1 Candidatus Sulfotelmatobacter sp.
CGCTCACCTCCGCGCCACTGGGCTATTCGCGGAAACCTGGTTTCACCGAGACCCGTTTCCGCCCCTTGGCGCGGCGGCGGGAAATAACTTTCTTGCCGCCCTGGGTCTTCATGCGCACGCGAAATCCGTGTGTCTTCGATCGCTTGCGCCGGTTGGGTTGGAATGTACGCTTGGGCATGAAAAGTACTTGCTCCTGATTCGTTCGACAGTGTTAGGGCAAACCGTAAGTATAAATCACCTCCCGCATTACCTCCAAACCAGCGTGTATCCCGTAAACGACTTCTAACGAAACTCGCCCGCTCTTGGCGGCGCCTGGGAAGCCGCATAGCGGCGAAAGAATGCAGCCCACAGCTTGCCCTGAGCTTGTCGAAGGGGCGCAAGCCGTGGGTAGACAAATTAAAACCTCGGACAAGCCCCGAAGGGGCGAAAGAAAAGTTATGACATAAACTACGTCAGAGACGGCGACTGTCTCCACCATGCCCACAACCAGTCTCGCGTGCGCACTCGCGCTTGCACCTTCTCCGTGGCAGTTACCATCGCGGCACTTGACAGCACCATGCATTCGGGTTCTGAATAAGGATTCGCGGAAAAGTTCCAGCCGAAGTTTTCCACACAACAAAATATTTTGTGCTAGTATGCCGATCTGATCCTGCTTGCGAAATTCTTTTTGCTTTAGGCAGCCGCGCACAGAGAATCAATCGCATTCCGCAGTAAAATTAACAGTTCCAGCTACTTCGTAAAAACGGCAGTTTTAAACAGGCGCCCTCAACCAGCCGCCGGGGTGCCGCGGTGAACATTTCATATTATGTCAGTTCCCAGCACAACTCTCTCCCCCAACCCGTGGGCGCGCATCCTCGATGCGCTGGAAAAGAAAATCAACCGCCATTCCTACGACACTTGGCTTAAGCCTACCCGCTACAGCCACTCCAGCGGAGGCATTCTCTTCGTTCGCGTTCCGACTGTCGAGTTCCGCCACGCCGGAGACAAATACGCCGACCTCATCCAGGAAGCCATCGACAATCTCGGCCTCGGCTTCAACGACGTGAAGTTCGTCACTCCCGAGGATGACCCGGCCGCCACTCCGGTCCGCCACGATGGCGGTCTCACTCCCGTAGCCGCAACCTCGGGTCCGTCGCAGTCCCGCTTCGACTGGGATGGCGCCGCGCAACTGAATCCGCGCTACACCTTCGACGCCTTCGTCATCGGCAGCGGCAACCAGTTCGCCCACGCTGCCTGCCAGGCCGTCGCCGAGCGTCCGTCCAAGGCTTACAACCCGCTATTCCTCTACGGCGGCGTCGGCATGGGCAAGACCCACCTCATGCAGGCCATCGGACACGAGATCAAGCGTCGTCTGCCGCAGACCGCCATCTGCTACGTATCCAGCGAGAAGTTCACCAACGACATGATCAACTCGCTGCGCTACGACAAGATGACCAGCTTCCGCGACAAGTTCCGCAATGTCGACGTCCTCCTCATCGACGACATCCAGTTCCTCACCGGCAAGGAGCGCACCCAGGAAGAGTTCTTCCACACCTTCAACGCGCTGCACGACTCCATGAAGCAGATCGTCATCGCCAGCGACCGCTCTCCCAAAGAACTGGCCGAGATCGAGGACCGCCTGCGCAGCCGCTTCGAGTGGGGATTGATTGCCGACATCCAGCCTCCCGACCTCGAAACAAAAGTCGCGATCCTGCAAAAGAAAGCCGAGCAGGAGAAAGTAACTCTGCCCACAGACGTTGCCCTCTACGTGGCCTCCAACATCCGCTCCAATGTACGCGAGCTCGAAGGCGCCCTGATTCGCTTGGTTGCCCACTCGTCTTTGATCGGCGCCGAGATCACGCTCCCCTATGCGCAGCAAGTGCTGAAGAATTTCATCGACTCCCAGGCCCGCAAAGTCACGATCGAGTCCATCCAGAAAATGGTTGCCGAGCAGTTCGGCCTGCGCCTCGTCGAAATCAAGGCTAAGAACAATTCCCGCGCCATCGTCTACCCGCGCCAGATTGCCATGTACCTGGCCAAACATATGACCGAAGCTTCGCTGCCGGAAATCGGCCGCCAGTTCGGTGGCAAGCATCACACCACCGTGCTGCACTCGGTCGAGAAAATCGAAGAGCTCCGCAAGACCGACAAGGATTTGAACAGGCTGATTAATAAATTGACCGAGCAATTAGGCGGATGATTCGCAGGGATCGTTGAGTTTTCCACTCACCAGTCCAGTCTTCCTTTGCAGTGGCTGTGAATGCGATGTGGAAGTTGTGTAAGGCGGGGAAGGAATCGGGAGTACGGCTTAGTTACACTACCGGCTCCGAAGAGTTCGGGACCGATTTCTAACATCAAGGGTCCACCGGAAACCCGGTGACAACAGGCGAGTTGTCCCGGTTTTCCACTTCTTCGCAGGCCCTACTGTTACTGCTGGTTTTATAGGTTTTGCATTTGATATAAGGGTAGTAATAAAAGTCGCACGGCAAGTAGAAGTATCGGGGAGACGGACGTTATGCCGGTCGAAGCCGCCGTTGCCGCGGGCACCATGGAGATCACGGTCAGCAAATTCGAGTTGCTGCGGGAATTGACTGCCACGCAAGGCGTGGTCGAGCGCAAGACCACAATTCCAATCCTTTCCAATTATTTATTCGAGGCCGCCGGCGACCGACTGTCACTCACTGCCACCGACCTCGATCTCAGCCTGCGGACCTCGTGCAACGCCAAAGTTAAGAAAGATGGCTCCTGCACGGTCCCCGCGCGCAAACTTTACGACTACGTGAAGCTGTTACCCGATGCCGACATCACCATCAAGCTGCTTGAAAATCACTGGGTCAGCATTCGCTGTGGCCGTTCCAACACCAAGATGGTCGGCATGGCCAAGTCCAATTTCCCCAGCCTGCCCGCCTTTCCCACTGCCGGCGCAGTCACCATTCCAGCCCAGATCTTGCGCGGCTTGATCGCCCGCACTGGATTCGCCATCTCCAACGAAGAGTCGCGCTACACCCTGAACGGCGCCCTGATGCTGCTCAAGCCTGAGTCCATCACCATGGTCGCGACCGATGGACATCGCCTCGCCCACTGTGAACGCCCCGGCGAAAAGTTCGAAGGCGTCTCCGGCGAATTGAAGACCCTGGTCCCGAAGAAGGCGATGGACGAACTGAAATCCCTCCTCGATGCCACCGACGCCGAGACCATCGAATTTGCCAAGGACGACTCCACCCTGTTCTTCCGCATCGGCTCCCGTCTGTTGACCTCGCGCCAACTCACCGGTCAATTCCCCAACTTCGAAGCCGTCCTCCCGAAAGACAACAGCAAGATCGTCCCTCTGAACTCCGACGAATTAAATTCCGCCATCCTTCGCGTGGCCCAGTTCGCCGATGAGCGCTCGCGCGCCGTCCGCCTGCGCCTGGAGAAAGGCGAACTGAAGATTTCCGCGTCTTCCACCGAAGCCGGCGAGTCCGAAGATTCCATCGAAGCGCCCTACACCGGCGATCCCCTGACCATCGGCTTCAACGCCCAATATCTGGTGGACTTCCTCAAAGCCGCCGGCACCAGCGAAGTTCGCTTAGAGCTGAAAGATCCCCAATCCGCCGGCCAATTCCGCCCCGCCGAAGGCGACGACTACAAATACCGCTACATCGTCATGCCCATGCGCATCTGAGCATGCCTAGAGACTGTAGCTACTCCCGATGAACAGGCCCGCGGGCGAAACGTCGACTCCAACCTGATTGTCGCAGCTTCCTATTCCCAAGCGCCGGAGGCGCGGCCGAAAATAGCCCGCCAGTTCCACTGGCGGGTAAGCCTGCGCCTAAGATGAACCGCGCCCCGGAGGGACGCCTGAAATTCCCACCGCCGGGGAACGGCACGACTTCAATCGTGCCGCAACTGTCTCATAAACGAGCAGCCGCGAAGCGGCGCAAGAATGCAGCCCACGGCGCAAGCCGTGGGTGAGCAAAAGGGGTAAATGCGCAAGCCCCGGAAGGGGCGACAGAAGAGCTATGACACAAACTCCGAACGGACGGCACAGGTTCTCTCGCACGCCCTTGTAGCCCTTGACCTACTGCTGCCCCTGCCTTACATTGTCGGCACTTAAATTTCGGGAGGGGCAACGTCATGCTAAGCGGCTTCAAGAAATTCATCCTGCGTGGAAACGTCGTGGATATGGCGGTCGGCGTTGTGATTGGCGCGGCCTTCGGCGGCGTGGTCACGGCACTGACGACGGATTTGCTGACACCGCTCATCGCGGCGATCGTCGGCAAGCCGGATTTCTCGGCCGTCCAGTTCACCATTCACGGATCTCTGTTCCCCATCGGCCACTTTATCAACGCCGCGATATCGTTCCTGCTGATCGCCGGGGCGATTTATTTCTTCGTGGTCACTCCGGTCAACGCCCTGGTCGCGCGCATGCACAAAGACCCGGTCCCGGCCGATCCCACCACCAAAAAATGCCCCGAATGCCTCAGCGAGATTCCCATCGACGCCCGCCGCTGTGCGCACTGTTCGCAACCGGTCATGGGCAAGGCCGCGTAGAACTTCTCCGCTCCACCTTCGTGCGCTCACGCGAGGGTGGAGCGTCACATCCGTTAATATTGCAGTATGGAATTGCGCCGGGAGTTTTTTCGCTGGGCCGTTGTGGCCTTGGCGGCGTTGCCGCCTTCTCAGACCGCTCGAGCGCAGTCTTCCGCGACTTCCTCCTCTTCTTCTAATTCCGCGCAACACGCCAAGAAACCTGCCGTTCCCGTCGATTCCGCCATCGATGACGGCACCGTAACCAACGGCGTCTACCGCAACAAGACCCTCGCACTGTCGTGCAAGATTCCCCCCGGTTGGGTTCTGCGGACCGACGAGATGAATACGCGCCAAGAAAAGAAGGAAGAAAAAGAAAACGACAACCCGGCTACAGCCCAGCCGCCCGCACCGGCAGCCTCGAGCGAAGGTGCCAAAGTCCTGCTGGCCGCCTTCTCACGTCCCCCCGAGGCGCGAGCCGAAGACGTAAATTCTTCCATCCTGATCGCCGCTGAGAACGCAGCCTCCTATCCAGGATTAAAAGACGCCGCCCAATATTTCGGCCCCCTCACCGAAGTAGCCAAAGCCCAGGGTTTCACCCTGGACGAAGACCCCTACGAAATTGCCGTTGGCACAAAAACGCTGGTCCGCGCAGACTTTCACAAAGACGTAGGCACCCGCGTCATGCGCCAGTCCACCCTGGCCATGCTGGCTCACGGCTACGCCATTTCGATCACCGTAATCGGCGGCACAGAAGATGAGGTAGAAGACTTAATCGACGGCCTGAATTTCAGCCCAAGCGGAAAGTAAAACCACGAACGAAAGAACGCGAGTGCGAAACCACCGCAAGCGAAAAATGAACGGCGAGCAAGAAGGACGCGAGCAGGAATGCACGCGAACAACGAATGGACGCAAGCGAAGAATGAACGCGAGTAAAGAATCGACTCCGACCCCAAGCGCCGGAGGCGCGCCCCGAAAATAGCCCGCCAGTTCCACTGGCGGGTAAGCCGGAGCCAAAAATGAATCGCGTCCCGGAGGGACGCCTGAAATCCTCACCAGACCGAAAAAGGCACGCTGGAAGCCGCACCGTTACTGTGTGGGTCCGGGTCTCAGACCCGGACAGGCCGAGCGCAGCTCGGCTGCCCCAGCCCGCGAACCGTCGTCCATACACCGGCTCCCAAGGCCACCCATCCTCACTCCAACGGCTCCGGATGCAAACTCAAATCCTTCTCCCCCGCCGCCTTCTTCTCCGCATACTTCTTCATCCAAGCTTCCCAGCTCTTACCCGCCGCGGTGTCGCGCCCCGTAAACGCCAGCGCCCCAATTTCCGCATATGACACCGCAACCTTCTCGTTCGAATTCTTCGGATAAAGCCGGACAAACGACTCTCTCAGCGAAGCCCCCGTCCGCCGGTCGAACAAATACCCCTCAATCTTCGAGCCATCCTTGCGCGTGATGGTCACGTCCCCGCGATAATCGAAGGCCTTCTCCAAAGCAACACGAAGTTCTTCCTCCCCGGCGAGCTCAGGGATCCACCCCTCCAACCGCTCATGCGCCGTCCCCGGCGCAACTTCCAGCGCATCCGGATTCATCGCGTTGGCGTGCGGCGGTGTCGCCGCGGGCGACGCGTGGTCGATATGCCCGCCTTCTTTTCCTGTCATAAAAATGGGAAGGGCACGACTTCAAGTCGTGCCGTAAACGCAACCAAATAGACTACGGCTTCACAGGCTGCGGAAAAACTCACGATTCGTATCAGGCGATGCCTTCAGGCATCGCGTAAGTGCTGGTTAATCAATCACGCCTTCAGCCGCTGAGGGAATCTAAACACGCCGACGAAATCCAACCCTACGCGCCAGTCTCCTGCAAAGACCGCGCGGAATCTGGGGGGGGCGCAATCTGCACCAGCGGATGCACCGCCACTTGCGGCTCCTCCAACAGACGGAGCGCTTCCTCATCGCGGTACCGCGGAAACAGCGTCCCTTTGACCGTAGCCAAAAATCCGCCCAGCGAACTGAACGTC
>JADGNP010000318.1 GCA_017883425.1 Candidatus Sulfotelmatobacter sp.
ACGCGGCAGAAAAGCAGGTTTCTCGACTCCGCAAGGTCTGTCCGCTCGCGGACAAACCTTGCTGCGCTCGAAATGACAGTGGGTGAGTGTCACAATATTGTGCAATCTTCAATAGATCATACCTCTAGGCTTGGCATCCTGAGCGCGGTCGAAAGGATCCCTCAGGCCTGTAGGAACAATGGCGCTTCAGGGAGTTCTCTTATGTCATGTGAGACCATTGTGAGAACTCCTTACTGGTTTCATCTGGGTGGAAGTGGCAAGGGATCCTTCGACTCCGTCGCTGTTTCGCTTCGCGAACCAGCGACTACGCTCAGGATGACAAAGTTGGGAGAGATGCGGAAAAGACGAACTACTTCTTTCTCCCCACTTGGATCGTCGGCGCCACCATGGGCCGTCTCACCGGCACAATCGCCCCCTTCGACGGGTCGGCGGCGGCGTTGGCCCGGTTGAGCACTTCCTGCTGGATATACTGCACGAACTCCTGGATCTGCCGCTGCATCTCCTCCATGCGCTCGCGCATTTGCAGGATGATGGCCATGCCGCTGATGTTCACGCCGAGGTCTCGCGCCAGCGACAGGATGAATTCCAGCCGCTGCAAGTCTTCGTCGGTGTAGAGCCGGGTATTGCCCTCAGTCCGCGAGGGCTTGAGCAGCCCCTCGCGCTCGTAGAGCCGCAGCGTCTGGGGATGAATCCCATACATCTCGGCCACTGCCGAGATCATGTAAGCGCCCTTCGATTTCCGTTTGGTCATCGCGTCTCATTTATAGCAGAAGCATAATGGCCACGGATCATCACCGATTTTCACGGATTTGAATCCGTGTTGATCCGTGCAAATCCGTGGCCAAGTTGAGGCGTTTTGCGGGGGTGAGCCCGCAGCCGGAATCCCGAGCGCAGCGAGGGAACTCTTACGCCACCGGTTCCGGTTCCCGCTCCACCGGCGCCGTCCATCCCGCCGGCTTCAGCGCATGATTGATGAAGTACACCACGAAGCCCGCCGCGATCAGGATCATCCCGAAGGTGAACGAACTCATATTCCAGATTTGCTCATGCTCGCTGCGGACCACCGAAAAACCCAGCAGCAGCATGGGCGGAATGCCGATTGCAATCGCTCCAAACAAGCCGCCCGGCACGCGGAAGGGACGCGCTAGCTCCGGCTCGCGGAAGCGCAGCACCACCAGCGCCACAAATTCCAGACCCAGGCTGAAGCCGTAAAGAAGAATGTCGAGCGTGACCAGCCGGGCAAAGCCCAAGCCCAGGCACATCCCCCATCCAACGGCCAATGCAGTGATGGCAACCCAGGGCGCCCGCGATTTTTTCTGCAGCTTGCCGAAGATGCCGGGTAGCATGCCATCCTGCGCCATCGCCAAAGGCAGACGCGAATAGCTCATCACCAGCGCGTTGAACATGCCAAAGGCGCTCATCAAGCCACCCAGTACGACGCCGACCCGCAGCAGCGGCCCGCCGATCAGCCCGGCGATGTCGGCCCACGAACCCGTCTCCCACGCCGTCGGCTTCAGACCGGTAATCCACATCGCTGCAAAAGGCAGGACGTAGGTCGCCGCCACAATGCAGACTGCGACCAGCATCGCCCGCGGATAAGTCCGCTGCGGACGCTCCACTTCCGTGGCGATGGTCGAGGCGTTGTCCCATCCCATGTAATTCCACATGCAGATGAGCAACCCGCCCAGAATGTCGACGGTCGAAGTGGTCGGCTTGGTCACGGCGTTAGCCAACGCTCCGAGTTTGAAAGGCGCCATCACCACGATCACCGCGAACGGCGCCGACAGGGCCACGAACAGCCACAGCGAAGTGAGCGACACCACTTTCACTCCGGCAATATTCAGCAATGCGCACGCGATCACCACGAACAGTGCAACCCACCATCCCCGATTGCCCTCCTGAAACCACGGAAACATCCGCGTCAGGTAGGCCACGAACAGCGTGGGATAGATCGCCATGTCGAAGATGGACGCCACCAGCGAGAGCCAGGCTTCCTGGAATCCCCAGAAATTGCCCATGGCGCGGCGCACCCAGGCGTAGTAGCCGCCTTCGTAAGGCAGCGCGCTCGAAAGCTCGCCGATCATGAAAGCCGTAGGCAGGCTCCAGAGCAGCGGCGTGAGCAGCAGAATCAGGATCGCGCGTCCGTAGCCGGCGCCGTGCACGATTTCTTCCGTGCCATAGGTTCCGCCCGACACCATAAAGAAGGTGGCGGCGACCAACGGCCACAACGTGAGGCGGACGAATTTTTTCCGGTTGGGTACGGCGGCGAGGTGCTGGGGATTTTCGAGTTGTCGACGCGGGGCGCTAGCTGTTGCCAATTTCTATGTCTTCCTCCTCAAGCGACTCACTCTCACCACCGCGTCTCCCTTGTGTCTTTCTGAAAAGACGTGCTGCTCGCGGCTCCCGGGTCTGAGCGATTCCCGGGCATTTCGGCGAAGTTAGTTCGCATTTGTGAGATTACGGCAAATTTCCACAGATGCAAGATTTTTTTGAACTATTTTGCAAGTTTTTGTAAGCAACCTTCGTGGCACGAAGGTAACGAGAGTGCCGAGTCGCGAGTGCCGAGCACCGAGAGGCCCGCGACCGGGCCTTGGATGTTCCCCTGTGTCCTCTGTGGTTAGACGTTCTTCCAGAGTTCCGCCCGCGGATCCTCCGGATTCAGCTTGGCCAGCTCCCGCAGCAGTTCTTTCGTCCGCTCGTCGCGTGGCATCGGCACGGTGACCGTGATCTCCACAATCTCATCCCCACGCGCGCCTTCCTTCGTGGCCGAAGGCACGCCCTTTTCCCGCAGCCGCAGCTTCTGCCCCGACTGCGTCCCCGGAGGAATCTTCAGCAGCGCCCGTCCATCGATGGTTGGCACCTCGATCTTCGCTCCCAGCGCCGCTTCGCTGGAGCTCACCGGCACGGTCAAATAAATGTCATCCCCGTCGCGGCGGAAAATCGGATGCGCCTCAGTTCGAATAATCGCGTACAAATCGCCCCCCGTCCCCCCGTGTGTTCCGGCGTTGCCCTTGCCCGGAACCCGAATGCGCTGCCCATCGCGAGTCCCGGCCTTGATGCGCACCTCGAGCGGCTCAGTCTTGGTCACCGTACCTTCGCCGTGGCAGGTGGGACAGGTCGTCAGATGCCTGCCCGTCCCATGGCATCGCGGACACTGCACGTTAAACTTCATCCGCCCGCCGGTCTGGGTGATCTGCCCGGTCCCGTTGCACTCCGGACATTTCCCCGGAGCTTCCAGAAAACCCTGTCCGTGGCAATTCGAGCAGACGTCGTGCCGCGAAATATTCAGCCGCATTACACCGCCGCGGATCGCCGTCCAGAAAGGAACGTTGACCTGATATTCCAGGTCGGTCCCGGGCTCCGGCCCTTGCTCGGCCGGTGCCGCCCCGTGCCCGCCTCCGAAAATCGACCCAAAAATGTCGCGGAAGCTCCCGCCCCCTCCACCGCCGCCGCTCCTCCGCCCCCGGTTCGCGCTGTCAACCAGGTCAGAAAAATCGAACCCCCCGAAATCGAAGTGAACGCCCTGGCCCCCATCCTGCGTGCCGCCCGGGAAGCCGCCAGGAAATCCGCCCGCTCCTCCCGCCCCACCGCCCGCTCGCGCATAAGCCTCTGCGGTCGCCGAATCAATGTTGTCGGAATAGAACCCAACTTGGTCGTAGATCTTGCGTTTCTTGGGATCGCTGAGAACGTCGTTGGCTTCGGAGAGCGTCTTGAACTTCTCCTCCGCAGACTTGTCCCCGGGATTGACGTCGGGATGGTACTTGCGCGCCAGCTTGCGGAACGCCTTGCGGATGTCGTCCGCCGAAGCGCCCTTCTTCACGCCGAGAATTTCGTAATAGTCCTTCTTACTGGTGGTTGCCATGGAACGCCATCTGATCAGATCACAAACGAGCTGACTTTAATTCGGAATCTTCCGACTCGCTTGATCGTCTACCACTACCAACCCCTCGAACTCGGGCACGTCCACGTAGACCGGGACCGGCCGCGCGCCCGTCTCAGTCGACACAAAAACGAGCCACCGCCTCTCGTCCTCGGCAAGGCTCAAAAAATACGTTTCCCCATTGACCTGAAAATCCACTCGATCCTCCCAAAAAGCCAGCCACGGATCACACGGATTTTCACGGATTGTATTGATCCGTGTCGATCCGCGAGAATCCGTGGCCAATTCTTTCGTCGTTACTTTTTATCCTCTACGTCCACGTATTCCGCGTCGATCACGCCTTCGTCTTTCTTCTTCGCCTGACCATTGCCGCCCGGCTCGCCGCCCGCAGTCGCGCCCGGCGTTGGACCAGCGCCCGGACCACCCTGCGCTCCCGGCGTCGGCTGCGCCGCCTTGTACATCTGCTCGGCCAGCTTGTGCGAAGCCGCCGTCAGCTTCTCGCGCGCCTTCTCCATGGTCGCCTTGTCGTTCGACTCCAGCGCCTTTTTGGCGTCGGCCAGGGCGTTTTCAACATCGCCACGGTCCGAGCCGGAGATCTTGTCGCCCTGCTCGCGCAGCATCTTTTCGATGTTGTAGACCATGCTGTCGAGCTGGTTCTTGGCCTCGATCGAATCGCGCTGCGCCTTGTCCTCAGCCGCGTGCGCGTCGGCTTCCTTGGCCATGCGCTCGACCTCTTCCTTCGACAACCCGGAAGACGACGTAATCGTAATCTTCTGGTCCTTTTGCGTGGCCGTATCTTTCGCGGTCACGTTCAGGATGCCGTTGGCGTCGATGTCGAACGTCACCTCGATCTGCGGCACGCCGCGCGGCGCCGGCGGAATCCCGGTCAGATGAAACTTGCCCAGAGTCCGGTTCTGCGCCGCCAGCGGACGCTCGCCCTGCAGCACGTGGACCTCAACCGAGGTCTGGCTGTCGGCCGCGGTCGAGAACGTCTCCGTTTTCTTAGTCGGAATCGTCGTATTCCGCGGGATCATCGGCGTCGCAACGCCACCCAGCGTCTCAATCGCCAGCGACAGCGGAGTCACGTCGAGCAGCAGCAGGTCTTTCACTTCGCCGCCCAGAACGCCGCCCTGAATCCCGGCACCGATCGCGACCACTTCATCCGGATTCACGCCCTTGTGGCCTTCGCGCCCGAACAGTTCCTTCACCAGCGCCTGAATCCGCGGCATGCGCGTCTGCCCGCCGACCAGCACGACTTCGTTGATCTTGCTGGCATCCACGCCTGCATCTTTCATGCACTGTTTGCACGGACCCGCCGAGCGCTGGATGATGTCTTCCACCATCCCTTCGAGCTTCGCCCGCGTCAGTTTTTTCACCAGGTGCTTCGGACCGCTCGCATCCGCCGTGATGAACGGCAGGTTGATCTCGTGCTCCATGGTGGTGGAAAGCTCGATCTTGGCCCGCTCCGCCGCGTCCCGCAGACGCTGCAGTGCCATCTCGTTGCCCTTGCCCCGAAGGTCGAGACCTTCGTCCTTCTTGAATTCGTCAATCAGCCAGTCGACGATGCGCTGGTCGAGGTTGTCGCCGCCCAGGTGCGTATCGCCGTTCGTGGCCTTGACTTCAATCACGCCCCCGCCCACTTCCAGAATCGAAATGTCGAAGGTGCCGCCGCCGAAGTCATAGACGGCGATCGTCTCGTCTTTCCCTTTGTCGAGGCCGTAGGCCAGCGCCGCCGCCGTGGGCTCGTTGATGATGCGCTTCACTTCCAGCCCGGCAATCTGCCCGGCGTCCTTCGTCGCCTGCCGCTGCGCATCGTTGAAATATGCAGGAACGGTGATGACCGCCTCGGTCACTTTCTCCCCGAGATAGTCTTCCGCCGCCTTCTTCAGCTTCTGCAGGATCATCGCCGACACCTGGGGCGGCGTGTGCTCCTTGCCCTGCGCCAGCACGGCCACGTGGTCGCCCGACTGAACGACCTTGAACGGCACCATCTTCATCTCTTCCGACACTTCGTTGTAGCGGCGTCCCATGAACCGCTTGATCGAAAAAACCGTGTTCTCGGGATTGGTGATGGCCTGCCGCTTCGCCACCTGTCCCACCAGACGCTCGCCAGTTTTCGTAAAGCCGACTACCGAGGGCGTAGTTCGCCCTCCTTCTTCATTAGGGATCACTTTGGGCTCGCCGCCCTCCATGACCGCCACGCAGGAATTGGTAGTTCCCAGGTCAATTCCGATGATCTTTCCCATAAAATACTTCCTCCTGAACTCAATAAGTGCTTTATAATCAGCAAACAATGATTGCGCTAAACACCATGCTAAGACTTGAGTGGATCACTGTCAAGTTTTAGATGTCATGAAGATAGAAGAGGATGCGAGGTCTTTTCTGCTGGTTGGGGGTGTGGATCCGGTCGGAGCCTGTCCTGAGAGCCGTCGCAGGAACCCGGACGGGCCGGGTGCCGGGTGCCCCATGTCTCGCGTCCTTTGCGAGACATGCATGGGGATTTTGACTTGAACGCCGGGTGCCCCACCCTATTGAAGATTGCACAATATTGTGACACTCACCCCACTGTCATTTCGAGCGCAGCAAGGTTTGTCCGCGAGCGGACAGACCTTGCGGAGTCGAGAAAC
>JADGNP010000319.1 GCA_017883425.1 Candidatus Sulfotelmatobacter sp.
TCCTACCTGCTCGATCCGACCTACTCGTCGCACCGGCTGGCGGACGTGGCTCTGCGCCGTTTCAACCTGAAGCTGGCCGACGAACTTGGCGAGTCTGCCGACATCACCGGACGCCTGGCCGGCGCGCTGCGCAGCGAAGTCGAACAGGCAGGCCTGGTCAAGCTTTACGAAGAAATGGATCTTCCCCTCGTCCCGGTGCTGGCGCGGATGGAACAGGCCGGCGTGAAAATCGACACGGCTGCGCTCTATCAGATGTCGAGCGAACTGGAACGCGAGATCGCGGCCAAGGCGAAAGAGATTTACGAAGTTGCGGGGATGGAATTCAACGTGGGCTCGCCGAAGCAACTGGGCAACGTTCTGTTCAATCGCATGAACCTGCCCAAGCCCGTGAAATACGGCAAGGGGCGCACCATCTCGACCGCCGTCGATGTGCTCGAAGAACTCGCTGAGAATCATCCCATCGCGCGCATGGTGCTCGACTACCGCCAACTCACCAAGCTCAAGTCCACGTACGTGGATGCGCTGCCCGCGCTCATCAATCCCGCGACCGGACGCCTGCACACAACATTCGGGCAGACCGGAACCGCCACGGGACGCCTGTCTTCGGCCAATCCGAATCTGCAGAACATTCCGATTCGCACCGAACTTGGGCGCGGCATCCGCGCCGCTTTCATCGCGGAGCCCGGGCACGTGCTGTTGACCGCCGACTATTCGCAGATCGAGCTGCGCCTGCTGGCACACTTTTCTCACGATCCGCTGCTGGTCGAGGCCTACCGCCGCGGCGACGATATTCACACGCTGACAGCTTCGCAGGTGTTCGGTGTGCCACCGCTGATGGTCACGCCCGACCACCGCCGGCAGGCCAAGGTGGTGAACTTCGGCATCGTCTATGGGCTGTCGGCATTTGGGCTTTCGCAGCAGCTTGGCATCGAGCCCGGCGAAGCCAAGCAATTCATTGCCGCCTATTTCGAAAAATACAGCGGCGTGCGCGCCTTCATCGACAAGACTTTGGAAGAAGCCCGGCGAGACATGAAAGTGAAGACGCTGTTCGGGCGCGTCCGCCCCATCCCCGACATCAACAGCAAGAACGCCAACCAGCGCGGATTCGCCGAGCGCACGGCGGTGAACACGCCGCTGCAAGGCACGGCGGCCGACCTGATCAAGATCGCGATGATCCGCATTGACGCGGTGTTGCGCGAGCGCGGGCTGAAGTCGAGGATGACGCTGCAGGTTCACGACGAACTGGTGTTTGAAGTTCCCGAGAATGAAGTGGAAAGCATGCAACCGCTGGTGCGGGAGCACATGGAGAAAGTCCACGCGCTGGCCGTGCCTCTTCAGGTGGATATGGGTGTGGGACCCAATTGGAGAGATCTGGAATAGCGCGCGGAAGCGCCGGAGGACAACCATCGTTGTCATCCTGAGCGAAGCGAAGGACCTGTGCAACTCTGTCAGCGCCATGCATAGGTCCTTCGCTTCGCTCAGGATGACAATGCAAAGAGTAGTGTAGAATTACTGTGTGAACCCCTCCGCTGGAGGCTGACGGGTTGCCTTACGGCGACCGTCGCATCAGTGGAATCCTTCCTCGTCGGGACGTGGCTCAGCCTGGTAGAGCACTCGCTTGGGGTGCGAGGGGTCGGCAGTTCAAATCTGCCCGTCCCGACCAAATTTGTTTTCCAGTGACACCGCACTGGTGGAACCCTCTAAGCTGTTGAAAAACAGTTGCCACGATTCCATCAGCGAGGTATTCCCGCGTTCAAAGTACCCGTGTTCTTTCGACACCATCAGCCTCTCAGGAAATAGCGCCCGTTGCAGTTCCTGTTTCTGCTGTGTGTCAGCGGCAGCCCAGTGCTTCGACAAGTCCAGCACAGACGCCTTAGCTTCCACCATCATGCCAGTCCGTCATCCCGTCACCGTACGCGAGTACAATCGGGCTAGAGGGCGACCTCTATGAGAGATCTGGCAGACGTCCTTAGCGGTTTTGGCACCCGCACCAATGATCTCCTCCGCGATACCTGGAAGTTCACTCTTTCGCTCAATAACATCATCACGTATAGCCCGGTGGCCTGGAACGCCAAAGGGCTGGACCCGATGCCGTTCTCGAGGGCGATGTTGCGGCTCGAGGACGAATTGAAGTCTCTGTCGAGAAGCATCGTGGAGGCTCAGGACAATCGTGACCTGCCCACGCTGGAGCGGTTGTACCAAAGGGTTGAGCCCGCGTTCCGAGCCGTAGTGGGTGAGGGCAAGAATCAATTTCCTCTGGTAGCGGATGCGATCAGCCTGTATCTCGAACAGCAGCAGGTCCTGATCTTCACCTACACCGGGAAGACGCCGCTGGTCCTGCGGTCGTCCTATCAAGATATCTTTCTCCGGCAGCTGGCCAGCCAGACACTGGTGAAGCATCCATTTCTCTCGAAAGAGTCACTGGATCGCGCCGGCGTGGAGTTAAGGGCGTATGCGGAAGACTTTTTGCGGGCGCTCCAGCGGATATACCAGACGGACATCGAAGGGATCTTCAGGAATTATCAGGCCTTGCTGGTCGATCTACACGATGCACTCTCCAAGCAGCCGATCCGGGTGCCCACCTATGGAGGGGTCCCGCCTCGGCGGATTGCCCGCACCGGTGCCGGCGTGGTATCGGATTTCATCGGTGGGATGCGAGAGATGCCCGAACTCGAAGATTCCCAGCGAGAACAGATCCTGACACTCCGCGATGCTGACGGAAGTGCCGAAACTGAGCTGTACCGGAGGCTTGCTGTCTCGCGGGACTGGGGAGCTGAACTCAGTCATGTGGTGGCATTCATGCATCAGTGCAATCAGGACCCGCTTTCCAAATACGAGGTTTTTGAAGCCGGAGCGCAGGGGGAACTGGAGCCAGTCGAGATTGAGGAAGCGAAGAGTGATCAAGTCATCGATCAGGAAAAAAATGTGGCCCGCCTTCGGACACTGCTCACCGCGTTCGTGAAAGGGAGTGATATGCCCTTCACTCTACTCGAAGGTGAGGGCGGTGTAGGCAAGACGCTCTCGCTCCAGGCGCTGGTTCGCGAGATCGATGGCTTGAAACTCGTCCTGATCTCTTCGGACCATCTCGGTCAGATCCGGGAGTATGCACAACGGATGGCCGAGGGACCATGGCGAACCGTGCTCTACATAGATGATATGACCTTTGACCCACGCCACTATGAAAATTTCAAGATCGGGACGCAAGGCATGAAACGATTCTATGACAATGTCACAGTGATGGCTTCTGCCAACCCGGCGTCATTGGCGCATCTTCCACCAGAGGTGTTGCGGCGATGGCCGATCCGGATCAAGTATGGGCGACCGAACCTGGCAAATGTCGCTATCTTGCGCAAGGTGCTCAAGGCGAATTGCGACCGGGTCAAGATGGAGTATGCCTCCAGTCTCGTGACCGCGTTCCGGAAACTGCATAGAAGCGACCTGAGCACTCTGCCGCCGTCCGCGGTCTATGATTTCTTGCGGGAAGTGAAGCTGACGCGAGGATTATAGTTGTGGCGCACCCTGCGAAAAGAAAAACCAGCGCGGGTTTCGTCACAATCTTTAGTTGGACAGACTCCAGCTGGAGTCATCTCAAGGGTTTTCCGCGCATAGTATGGAACGCCTCGATGGACTACGCGGTCGCCCCTGGAACGATTCCTTCGGATCGATCACTCTGGCTCTTCTGGCGCTTCCATCTCTTCCGCGATCTCCAGCATTTTGGTCACGCTGTTCCAGTTGCGGGCAGTGCCGGTGGTCTTCAGCAGTTTGTCGACGGATGACCAGGGCAGCTTGGACCTGCCGGCGCCGTCGGGGAAGTAGATGTAGAGTTCGCGGCCTTGGAGATGCAGTTCCTCGGGATCCTTTTTGAGCGTGAGCAGCGTGGCTTGGGCCTCCGGGCCGGGTTCGGCGGCGAGGAAAGTCACCAGGATCTTGCCCGGCTCCAATTTGCGGTGGGCGGGGAACGGGCTGGCGGCGATGGCCTTTCTCAGTTCGTCCAGGGTGCGCAGGATGACGTCGGGGCGGAAGCCGAAGGTGCGCTCGATCGCATTCTGGATCTTGTTCGCCAGGGCGGCGGAGCTTTTCTCTTTGCTCCGGAAGATGACGTTGCCGCTCTGCACGTAGGTGCGCGGGTCTTCGAACTTGAGGGTTTCGTAGAGGGCGCGCAGAGCGTCCATTTTGATTTTGTGATGGCCGCCAACGTTGACGCCACGGAGCATGGAGATCAGTACGGGCATAGCAAGGGCAGTATAGCTTCTACAGCGCCGGGTGTGGCACGAGGGCATTGCCGGATCGCGGGATGGAGGCCCACGCGCGATTCCTTGTCCGAGGATGGCCTACCGAGTAGGTGGAACCAAGAGAATCACTTTGACTTGATGCTGATTCGCCCGGAGAATCAGGAAAGCTCTGGGCGCGTCTTTCGTCCAAGCGCCATTGTTTGGTTTGAATCGATCTTTTTAGTTGCTCTTTCCAAGTCGTACCGCTCACGACTGAGGGGCTTCCGAGCCCAGGGAGAAGTTCTATGTCGGGACAAGTCGTTTTGTATTTCGAGGATCAGGCAGACGCCTTGCGTTTCGCCCTGGCCGCGGGTTCGGTGATGGCTGGGGAAGGCGCCAAGTTCACCAGCGATCTGGTGGAGGAAACGGCACGCGTGACGCGGATCCGCCTCGACGCGGTGAATGCGGGGAATGCAAAGAAGCCGAATCCCGCGCGCGTGGCGTGAAGGTAGCAGGCTGACTCGGCGCTGCTGTGCGGTGTCCCACTGCCGGGCTGCGCCCGGCGGACAGCCGGGGGCGGCTGTCCCCACATGAAGAATCTCAGTCTTGAATCGCTCGTTACGCGGTGCCGGCGTTGGTGAAGGCCTCGAGGGCGTCGGAAAGCGTGGGGAACATCAGGAAGATCTGCTCGACCTTGGTGATCTCGAAGACCTTCCGCACGCGTCGGTTCACGCCAGTGAGCGCCATGCGGCGCCCGGCCTTCGTGCAGGTCGTGCAGGCACTGACCAGCGATCCCAACCCGGAAGAATCGAGATACGGAACATTAGTGAAATCCAATATCATGGTGGGAGCGTCTTCGCGCCGGACCGCATTGAGGAATGGCGAAACGTTCTCCATGGTCAACGGGCCGCGGAAGCTCAGCACTCCCCGGTCGAGACGCTCGATCTCCAGCGGTTCCGAAGCCATCGCGCAGCGATTCTAGGCTAGATGGCAAGCCGGGTTCAAGTCGACCTGCACCCTTTGGTGGTTTCTGTGGTTACGTTTGGCCACTGTCCTGCCTTTGTAATCTTTTTGTGTTTTCTTTTCGCGGGTGTTTTCAGGGGGCGCGCGCACGCTACGATTGCAGTAACGGCATGTGGGGAGAAACGGATGATGAAAAGAATTGGAAACTTCTACCAGCGTTGTTGACGCCAGCCCTGTTAATGTTCATTCCGGCAGTTTCGCAAAACATCCCAAGGGATCCCAAGCCCGCATTCTGCTGAGCTCGGTCTTCGGACCGTACGCGCAGGACGACGAGTTCGGCAGTCGCTCCATCAACCCGATGGAGCTTTATCACAATCAGGTCACGCGCGCGCAGGGCAGCTTCTCGCTGCGCATGTTTCATCGCTCCTGGGGCATCATGATGATCCAGGCGAACGTTTCTGCGCCGTGTGCCGTGCTCGACTTCCCCACGCGTGACGACTTCGCGCGCCAATTGCAAACCAATCAATACGACGTGGTGGGCATCACGGGAATTATCGTGAACGTCGCCAAGGTGCGGGAGATGTGCCGCATGACACGCGAACTTTCGCCCCAGTCGGTGATTGTGGTAGGCGGGCACGTGGCCGCTATCCCCGGAATCGAAAAGATGATTGATGCCGATCACATTGTGAAGGGCGAAGGCGTTTCGTGGATGCGGCGTTACCTGGGCGAAGACGAGAGCGCGCCGATCCGGCATCCGGCAATCGTTTCCGGAATGCGCACGCGCATCATGGGTATCCGGCTGCCGGAGCGCAAGGGGGCGACGGCGGCGACGATTATTCCTTCGGTCGGCTGCCCCATGGGATGCAATTTCTGTACGACCTCGGCATTTTTCGGGGGCAAGGGAAAGTTCGTCAACTTCTTTGAGACGGGCGACGAATTATTTGAGGTCATGTGCCGGATGGAGGACGAGTTAAAGGTGAAGTCGTTCTTCGTGATGGACGAAAACTTCCTGCTGCATCGGGAGCGGGCCATGCGCCTGCTGGAGCTCATGAAAGAGGGGAACAAGAGCTGGGCGCTGTCGGTGTTTGCCTCCGCCAATGCGATTCGCAAGTACACCATGCAGGAGTTGGTGGAACTGGGCGTGTCTTGGCTGTGGATGGGCCTGGAATCTCCGCGGGCCGGGTACAGCAAGTTGCAGGGAGCGGACACGCGGGAACTCACGCGCGAACTGCGCGAGCACGGGATTCGCGTGCAGGGATCGACCATCATCGGGCTGGAACACCACACGCCGGGCAACATCATGGCGGAAATCGAGCACGC
>JADGNP010000033.1 GCA_017883425.1 Candidatus Sulfotelmatobacter sp.
CTGCCCTCTTCCGAAAGTTTGACCTACTGCACAAGGGCCGACAGGTCGCTAGGAGGCGTCGGCGCGCCGCCAGTACTCGAGCCGAACTCGTAGGCTCCGACATCCCACGTAGTACCCCGCGCCTCTGTCGTTCGAGCCGGGCAAGTTACCGCGTTCCCTGCTGCGACGGAACAGGCATAGCTGGTATCGCTTGCGCTGTAGGCGGGTGGCCAACTCGATGTCAGGTTCGTCCCTGCTCCGACTGTGGCGTTGGGGGACGCCGAAGACGAGTAAACAAAGGGCTGAGACGATGTGAATCCCTGCGCCGTCGCGACGGCTGGGGACTGCAATACATTCGTCGTCCGGGTGACATTGACGGGAGCGGAGAAGTTATCTAGCCCCGAGTCTGAGATGCAGTGATTGTTCCCCAACGTGACAGTCGAACTGGCCGTGGACCCCACTTGGAGGAAACACTGATTTCCCGACTTAGGCACCACAGTATTGTTAAAGAAATACAGAGTCATCGGCCCATAGCGATCATCGATATGCACCGGATTCGAGTTCGCTAAGTTGTAGACAACGTTGTTCCAGGCATAAACCGTGAAAGCCTTCGGCGGGTATCCCACATATAGAGATTCGCCGTAACTGTCGTGAATCACGTTGTCGTGGACGTAGAACACACCGTTTGTTGCTGCGACTGTTTCAATCGCAAGTGCATTTTCATGCACGCCAGAAAAGTCCGGGTGAAGGTTGTAGATGAGGTTGTTAGCAATCTCCCCCTGGCCACCTGCCAAAATGCCATTACTGATGTCGTGGATGACGTTGTAGGTCGCCGAGGGACAAGAATAGATATACGCGCCCGAATCTCCACCGTTGGTGCTGTCAGAACCGTCGATGACGCTTTTGGTGAGAAGACTGCCGTTGTCGTAGGGCGAATTGGTATCGCCCAAAATAACCATGAAATTGGCGGAACTTGTTCCGTCCCCCGCGGCATGGTGATTCCAAGCGTGCAGATAGAGATTTTCCAACGTGATGTACTGAGAGCCGGACGCCGTAATATAGTTCAGGCCTCCATAAGTTCCCGCCCCGTCCCAGTAAAAATTCTTCATCTCAATGTTGTCTACCGTGACGTAGCTCACGCTGTTGATACGCATGAAGACGTTATAGGTTCCACCGATTGCCGTCGTCTGGGCATCAAAATTCGGTCGAGTCCATGATCCACCGGTGTACCAGGTCTGATCCACGCCGATGTAGATCGGTGCGCTACTCGATCCGCTCCACTTCCAGGTGATCGGAAACGCAGCATTGGGCCAGGTAACGCCACCCTTAAGGATGAAGCTGTCCCCGGCCTTGGGAGCGGTCGCGGCGCAGGTGGCGCTGCAACCCGTCATGCCCGGCATGCGTTGCCATGGAGTTGTCTTGGACGTTCCATTGTTGGAGTCGCTACCTGCTGCGTAATCAATGTAGTACGTGGTGGCGGAAGCTGCCGCTTGCAGGAAAAAGCCGAAAATCAACATCAGTGCCAGCCGACGATAGCCTGAAACTAGGGGTCCCATACTGAACTGTTCTCCTAGGGGGGATTTCAAGTTCAGGCTAGCATGGGAGGAGCATCGTCAGTGCGCACGGAAGGGCAGATGGTGGACGACCAGCAGCCATTGTCCCATCGCGTGTGTTGCAAAATGCAACAATTTTGGGCGGCTCCGGTAACCTGGGCTGCAAATTACTTCCCCGCCAGGGCGTAGAGGGCCCATCCCAGCTCGTAGGGACGGCATTCGTGGTTGACGCGCAGCTTCTGGATCGGGGTCGTGGCCGGGCGTGATGCCGTCCGCATGATCTGCCGCCAGTAGCGGTTGGGGGCCGGCAAGTAGAAATTGCGCCACACGAGCTTGTCCGATTTGCTGCGCATGTCGAATTTCAGGTCGTTGGTCCCGTAGATCCAGTTCAGACCCTTCTTGATGGGACCGGTGAAATCGGCGCCGGTCACTTCGCCCAGGGCAAACAGCGCCATCGGCGCCATGCCGTCCTGGTGGACGGAATAGACCGGGTAGGTCTCGGCGATGTTGCCCGTCGTGGAGTCGTAGTGCCACCACCATTCGCCCCTTGGCCCTTGATGTTGGCAGATGGTTTGGGCACATTCACGGGCGCGGTCCAGGACTTCCTGCTGGCGGGCAAACTTGGAGAACTCCGAGAAAGCGTAGATCGGATACACCTGGTCGGCAAAGCTTCCGATGCGGCCGCGCACGAACCCCTGGATGGTCTTTGAAGGGGCCTGGTGACCGAATAGACCTCGATTACCCTGGTTGGCCTTGAGCATCTGGAACGTGGCCCAGGCTTGCACGCCAAGGTCTTGTACACCCTGCAGCCCAGTGTTGAGGGCGTGCGCCAAGCCGCTCAGATACCAGGCCAGTTCCATTGTCTTGCGCTGGAGTGCATCACTATAACGCGTCAGAGCGTCCCGCGCGCCCACCTTGCGGCACAGTTCGGGAAGACGCTCGGGAGAGAGCAGGGCACAAGTCCAGAGCAGCAGGCCCAGATCGCCAATGCCTTCGATCCAACCGGTTTGCGCGGTGAGGCGTTCGAGCATTTCATCAATTCTGATTGGGGATTTCCCTCCCGCCCTCTCCAGCCGGTGCAAGCCAAGTAGAGTCATCAAGGTGTAGCGAGGGGAAACGCCTTCGCGAGCCAGCCCGCCATTGGACTTTCGCAGGGTGTGGCAGAAGAACTGCCGCTCGGGATCAATCATCTGGGGCAGCCCCGCCACGGCAAGATTCACCAGTTGCGCCACACCCAACTCTCGCCGCGGGATTTCCAACTCGATGTCTAGCATTTCGACTCCAAGAGTCTGACGATGTTGTCTACGATGGCCTGCAGTGCTGGTTGCTGGTCCGCGCCGGGCTGAGCGGCAGGCTGGCGGCGCACCAGGCGGACTTTGGTCCGCACATCTTCAGGACTCTCAAGGAGAACGAGGCGACCGGTATCGGCCAGATGATGGTCGACTGCCCCGATCTTTCCGCGGAAGATGCTGTACACCGGTACGCCCAGAGCAGCCGCTTCCCGATTCATGGTGCCGCCACCGCTGATTACCAGGTCGGAGTACCAGATCAGATCGAGTCCGTCGACCACTTGCTGGGGCACGATAAATCGCTTCTCTTCAAACCTTTGTGGCCACGCCCTGCGCAGTTCAGTTTCCTGGTGGCCGGTGCGGGGGAGAATCACAACCTTCACATTGGGCTCGCTTCCCAGGAATTCGAGTGCACAATTGAGGAGCCGGTCACTCTCCGGATTGTGGTAGTGCGCTTCCGTTGCTGGCGGCCGCAATGTGACGATCAGATCGCTTGCGTTCAAGCCGATTAGGCTCTTGATCGAAGGATCGGGCTTGAAAAAGGGTGCGTAAACATCCTCTTTGATACCCGGGTATCTGAGAATACGAGTCTTGTCGACGCCGATGGCACAAACCGCCGCGTCAGGAATAACATCTGGCGCCATCACCCACGATGGTTTTAGGACCTTTACCCATCTCGCGTGTTCGTAATCAAAGATCGTAATCGTAGGAATCCTGAGCATAGAGGCCAGAACAAACATCGATCTTGAACCATGGGAGATCGCAAGATCAGGCTTATTCTTCAGCACGGTCGGACTCAATTGGAGGACACGGATTCCGAGTCCCACGAGCTTGGCCAGCGTGTGCTTGCCATAGTGGCGCCCGATTCGCCTGTATTGCAGGCCCAGCAGATCGGCAAGATCACATACTTGGAAGCAGTCTCTGGCCGTCAGTAGTACCGAATGTCCGCGTTTTTCGAGTTCCTCGATGATCGGTTTGAAGAACGGTACGTGGGGGGAATTCTCCAGGTCGATCCAGATCTTTTTTCCACGGGTACTTTGGTGCGGTAGGGAGATCGGGGCCTCGGGACTTTCAGGCTTCACCAGCGTTGGCCCCAAGGAAGTGTCGGGGGAGGGCTCGCACACGGTCTGATTGGTGAGTCTCGACATTTTCATCTCTCTTTCAACGCGTTACTGCAAGCTCGGACATCCGGGCGTGCTGGAACTTCAGGATCATCTCGGCTACATATCGCTGCTGATCGGCCTGCAGCTGCGGGTACATCGGCAATGAGACGATTTCGGAGGCAACCCTCTCCGTGACCGGAAAATCACCGGCGGCATAACCGAGAGCGTGATAGGCATTTTGCATGTGCAGCGGAATCGGATAGTGAATGCCCGCGCCGATGCCTTGATCCTTCAGGAATGACATCAGAGCCTCACGCTCATCGACGCGTACAACGTACAAGTGGTACACCGCGCGGGACCAACTCGGTTCGTATGGAGCATGGATAGGGCTGACCATGCTGTCAAACAAGCGCTTGTACTCGGCCGCACGATCGCGCCGCCGGTAGTTCCACTCGGCCAAATGCTGGAGTTTGACGTGGAGAAGCCCGGCTTGGATAGCGTCCAAACGGCCGTTATAGCCTTCCACTTCGTGGTAGTACTTCTTGGCTTGGCCGTGGTCCCGGAGCATCTTTATCCTGGCGGCGAGGATGACATCGCTGGTCGTGACGGCTCCACCTTCTCCGCAGGCTCCGAGATTTTTCCCCGGATAAAAGCTAAAGGCTGCCGCGGCTCCCATGGAGCCAGCTTTTACCCAGCGATTTTGCCTTCGGGAGAAATACTCTGCGCCGTGCGCCTGGCAGGCATCTTCCACCACGGTGAGACCGTAGTGCTGCGCCAGTTCCAGAATCGGATCCATATCCGCGGTTTGTCCGTAGAGATGCACGGGAACAACCGCTGTGACGGGCCGGCCACTCCGTTGGCTGATCAGCCTGCCTGATGAATCTCTGGTACAGCGATCCGCCAAATACACTTCTAGCTCGTCCGGGTCCATGTTGTAGGTGCGCTCGTCGATGTCGACGAATTCCGGCAGGGCCCCGGCTTGCGAAATGGCTTCGGTCGTGGCAATGAACGTATTAGGCACGGTAACCACGACGTCTCCGGGCTTTACCCCGCATGCCATGAGGGCGAAGCGCAGAGCGTCGGTGCCGCTGCTGACGCCGACCGCATAGTTTGTGCCGCAGAACGCTGCGAATGCCTTCTCAAACTCTTCGACCATGGGCCCGCCGATGAAGCCCGCGGTGCGGAGGGCTTTGCGAAAGACCTCAGACAACTCCCGCTCAAGTTCAACGTGAGGTGTAACCAGATCAAGAAAGGGAATGCTATTGGGCATGCTAGTAAGGGAACTCACTTTGAGACCTCCACAGTCTGTTCGATGTAGCGCAAGACGGTCGCTGGATTTCCAACCACGATGCTGTTCGGGGGAACGTCTTTGGTGACAACGCTGCCTGCCCCCACAATCGCATTTTCGCCGATGCTGATGTTGGAGAGGATCGTGGCCCCAGAGCCAATCGATGCTCCCTTCCTGACTACAGTTCGCTCGACCTTCCAGTCGGTCTCGGTTTGCAGGTTTCCGCCGCTTGTCGTCGAACGAGGATATCTATCGTTGATAAAAGCTACGTTGTGGCCAATGAAGACGTTGTCTTCGATGGTTACTCCCTCGCAAATGAAGGAGTGGCTCGAGATCTTGCAGCGTTTGCCGATCGTCGCTTTCTTCTGAACTTCGACGAACGCGCCGATCTTGGTTTCATCTCCGATTTCACATCCGTAGAGATTTATGAACTTGGAGAGCTTTACGTCTCGCCCAAGCTTGACGTCTGTAGAAATACACACAAATTCATTCATAAAGAAGTCGCGGTGCGCTCCTATCGTCGTGCGAGCAGAAAGTACAGGGGGGAGGGCTGACGAAAGTGGGAGCGAATTACAGCTGAGGTAATTAGACGTAGACCAGCGCCCCACGCTGGCTAAGGGACTCAGAGGCGGCTTCCAGCATCTTCACCACCCGGAGGCCTGCCTTGCCGTCATTCATCGGGGTCTGGTCATTGACGATGCACTCAACGAAGTAGGTCAATTCCCGAGTGAGTGCTTCGGTCTGTTCAAGACGGGGAGCCCACATGTCGCCGGCGCGATAGTTCACCGGCATGTCATACAGACCTTTGGGGCTCGACATATGGACTCCCTTGTCGTAAATCTTGATCTTCTCGTCCACCTCGAGGTCATTCCACACCAGCATCTGCTTCTCGCCGCCAATGAGAGTGGTGCGGACTTTTACCGGCGACAACCAGTTGACGTTGATGTGGGCGATGACCTTGTTGGGGAAATACACGGTAATGAAAGCGATGTCTTCGTGCCCGTTCAGGTGAGTCTGGCCGGTCGCCGAAACGGCCTCCGAACTCTCCTGGATCAGGTAATCCATGATCGCGAGGTCGTGCGGCGCGAGATCCCAAATCACGTTTACATCATGCTGAAAAAGGCCGAGGTTGATGCGAGTCGAGTCGTAGTAATAAAGCTTGCCGAGAGCTCCGGCCTCCAGCAACTGCTTGATCTTCCGAACCGCGCCGGTGAAAAGGAAGGTGTGATCCACCATGATTTTAAGGCCTGTTTGCGCGGCCAGGGCAACGAGTTCCTCCGCCTGCGCGGCATTGCTGGTGAACGGTTTCTCGACAAAGATATGCTTGCCATTCTCCAGCGCCGCCTTTGCCAGTTCGTAGTGCGTCCACACCGGCGTAACGACGGCAACTGCATCGATGTCGGTCGACGTCATCAATTCCATGGGGTCTTCCGTAACTCGGACATCGGGATACACTTCGCTTACTTTTTGTCGCGCCCCGTCCCGCTTGTCGCATATCGCCACCACCTCGGTTTTCTCCAGGCGGTCAAGGTTTCGCACGACGTTTGGTCCCCAATAGCCGTAGCCCACTACTCCAAACCTGATTGGGACGTTAGGTCTCTCTTGCTGTACCGCATTCGAATCTTGAGGTCGAACAAGACAAGTGGCCATTCTTAAGAACTCCTTCACAGGGATACAGGGTTGGGGGAGGGAGGAATCTTTATTTAGTAAGCACCTTCGCCGAGGACGACCGCGCCGGGGGTGCGCAGCAGGATCTTAATATCCATCCACGGAGACCAAGTGCGTGCGTATTGCAGATCAAGGCGAACCATATCGTCGAACTTCACGCGACTGCGTCCGCTGACCTGCCACAAGCCGGTGATGCCCGGTTTTACCTCGAGCAAGCGGCGGCGATGCCAGACGTCGTAGCTTTCCACTTCGTAGGGAATCGGGGGGCGTGGACCGACCAGCGACATCTTCCCGGTCAACACATTGATGAGTTGGGGAAGCTCATCCAGGCTGGTCTTCCGCAGGAAGGATCCAACTGGAGTAATGCGGGGATCTCGGGTGAGCTTGAAGTGTCCATCGCCGTTTCCGTTGGAGGGTTGCTTCTCTGCTTTGCCAGCGATCAGCAGCTTAACGTACTCCCGATGGATGCTGGCGTCGTTGTTCACGTACATCGAGCGAAACTTCAGGAAGTTGAAAGACTCCCGGTACTGACCGACCCGGCGTTGGCGAAAGAAGATCGGCCCTCTCGAAGTCGCTTTAATAGCCGCAGCAATCGCCAGAAAAACGGGAGAGAACAATAGCAGCGCGAGCAAGCTACCTGCGAAATCCATCACTCTTTTCGTTGCTCTGAGAATCCGGTTGGCATTCGCCCGCTCGGAGAGATCGGGATACAGGGTTGGGTTGCTCAAGCGCGTCCCGACCTCCTGATCCCAATCGTCGGGAAACATATGGAACGAAATGCTGATCTGACTGAATTGTTCGAGGTTCAGATGATCCCGGAGCGTCTCGCTCACTCGGGAAATCATCGTGCTCAGCAGGGATGCCTGCGCTTTGCCTGCGATCTCCGTGAACATGACTCCAACCACGCAGTTATTCTTGTACCAGCCAGCAACATCGGTTTCGCGGGTTGCCACGGAAAGAGCGGACAGAATCTTTTGCAGTGTTTTCCCATTCTTCTCCGAAGGCAGATGCTCGCCCATGTCTAAGAGCATCAACAAAAAAGGGATCCGCGAACGCTCGGTTCTCTTTCTTTCGGTGGCGATCATCCGAAGGAAGGCTTCTTCATACAAGATGCTGCGTTCTCCGACCAACTCGGTCCCGGTCGGAAGGGGACTTAAATGCGAACCATTTTGGGAGCGCCGTACGTTCACGATTGCCTCCGCTTGTTTCGCTTCCCTGCCGTGGGAGCGAACCCAAGTTACTTAATAAGTTTTTTGGTTTTGGATTTGAGAATGGAACGACTTACTTACTCAAGTCGCGAGATCCAGAGGACGATGCGGGGGTACCGTAGCGTCGATAATAATCGGTGTGCGCCGCATCGGTGGAACTGTTCACCAGAGCGCCCAGCAACTTTGACTTCTCAATCGTTTCCAGTCCTCGCTGCAGCTGTTGTTTCTCGGTTATGCCTGGCCGCGTAACCAGCAGAACGCCGTCGGCGAGCCGGGCCCAGATGCTGGTATCGGCCAGGGGCAGTACTGGGGGAGAATCAATGACGATCCAATCGAACCATGCCGACAACTGGTCCATCAGGAGCGAGAGCTTGCCGGATTGCATCAACTCCAGGGGATTCTCCGGCGCGGTTCCTGCTGGCAAGACCCAAAGCCCGAGACTCTCCAGACGGTAAATGTTCATCGCCGCAGTTTCCCCGCGGAGCCATTCACTGAGACCCGGAACTTTGCCTAGCCCGAATTGGTCAGCCACGGTCGGCCGGCGCAGGTCTCCCTCCACAAGCAACGTTTTTTGCGGCTTCCTTCTGGCCAGCGTGCAAGCCAGGTTCGACGCGATTGTGCTTTTGCCTTCCTGAGGAATCGTGCTCGTAATAAGAATCTTCTTTAGGGGACGGCTTTGCCGGAGCTGCCGCAAACGAACCGCCAGGAAGCGGAACTTCTCCGCGCCCAGGCTCCCCTCTTTCGCGATGGAGACCAACCGGCTGTCGGGCGCGATGACAACGGGGAGACACGGGCACTGATCGAGCAGATCGGAGGGTGGAGGAGGATTCTGATCGAAGGGACTGGAACGCTCCTGGCCATCCGCACTTCGCATCTTCTCGTCCGCGGCCTGCAGCAATTCAGTCGCGATGGAAAAGGACGACGGTTCACAACCCGAGCGTTCCGATTCCGATCTTTGTAAAGCGTCAAATATATGGCTCATGTTCAATGACTCTTACTCTCAGCGGCGTCCTCAGTTCCTCATCCCGCGAGTGCTCCCTCTGCAAGTGGGCATACAACTCCAGCAAGGTCCGGGCCGCCTTTTGGACATTCATGGTTTCAGTAGCCGTAGTTCCTTCCATCGGGTGGGTCTGAACACCGAGACGGAAATCTGTGGCGACAGAGTCGATGATCTCTGGAGTTACGCTACGGATCTGTTTTGCATACGCCGCAATCAGTGCATTCTCACAGATTGTATTGATCAGTCTTGGAATTCCCTTGCCGTGCCGATAAACCGTTTCTATGGTCTCCGGCGGAAACAGACTTGGGGCGTTGGGGCTCCCAGCCAGTTGCAGCCTCCGTTCGATATATCCCCTGGTTTCGTTGAGATCCAGTGACGCGAGATGGGAGCGCAGAGCAATCCTTTGCTTCAGTTGTCGCAACTCGACCGAATCCAGTTTGTCATCCAGTTCGGGCTGTCCGACCAGAAGGATTTGTAACAGCTTTTCTTCCGGAGTCTCCAGATTGGTCAGGAGCCGGATTTCTTCAAGAATATCGATCGAGAGATGGTGCGCTTCATCGACCACCAGCACGGTCGTCAGCTGTTTCTGACTACGCGAGATGACGTAACGTGCCAACTGGAGCAGGAGTTCACTTTTATTTTTGCCCGAGGCAGGCAGTCCGAGGTCCCCGGCAATGTACTGCAGGAACTCAACCGGAGATAGCTTGCCGTTAAATACATACGCGTAGGCCACGTCATTGTTCCGCTTCAGCAGTTGCAGTAGGCAGCGGAGCAGAAGAGTCTTGCCAGTTCCTACTTCTCCTGTCAGCACGACGAAGCCCTTCCGCCGCTTCACTCCATAGTAGAGGGCCGCCAGAGCTTCGTTGTGCCTCCTGGTCGGGAAAAGGAAGGAAGGATCCGGAGTGATCTCGAATGGATTGCGTTTCAAATTGAAGAAGGCTTTGTACATGGTGCGATCTCGCTAGCCCCGCAAGTAGCTTAGGGCCGACCCTACCAGAATGGTTGCCGTTACAAGGGCTGCCGTGGCCCATCCCAACCATAACCGTCGGCGCGCGTTGTGCTCGTCTTTTGAATCCGTCATCGCCGGAATTTCCGAGAGGACCGGAACAGGCAAGAGCTTCTGCAGTTCCTTCTCCTCGTAGATCCGGTCATCCATCACTTCGAAGGCAGCGACCACCAGTACGCCCAGCGCCAATCCGATTCCCAAGCCAATGGCGCAGAACTTCAGGCGATTCGGGAACTCGGGTTTGTCTGGAAGACTCGGAGGATCCAGGATGCGAAAGCGCTCGCCTTGCTGGCGCAGTTCCATGCTCGTTGCCATGGCTGATTCGTTCTTTTTTTTCAGGAGATCGTCGTAATTGGCTTTGGACTGTTCGTACCCGCGGGTCAGGTCCGCCAATTGTTGCTCGCGTACCGGTTCCTGGTTCAGGCGTGCCTGGTAGTCGCCCACTTTCGCTCTCAACTCGGCGACGCCGTGGTCACGGTTCGCAATCTCGACCTGATTGGAGTGGAGCTGGCCCTGCAACTGAACCAATGGTGACTGGCGAGCCATATCCGAAGCATCGCGAGCGGGTGTGATGGTGTCGTCGGGCTGTGCGCTGTTGCCCGACGTTCTCAGGTTGGCCAGAAGCTGATCCCGCATCTTCTCAGTCTTGGCAATCTGGTCCTTCACTTTACGAACATCCGGGTGGCGATCGGTGTAATGGGAGCTCAGGTCGGCGAGTTGAGCTTTCAGTCGATCCAGTTCCTGGTCGAGAGCGGGCAGGCCGACCGGAGAGCCCTCCAGCGTCTTGGAAGATCCCTGCAGGGCACGGTACTGATCCACCAGCGTCTGCAGGTAAACGCGCTGCTGCTTGGCGGTGTTGAGAGCGTCCTGCTCCGTTCGCAGTTGATTCTGCAGCCCGCTGAGAATCTGGAGGTTACTCTCCAACTGGGCGGGCAACTCTCCCACGTGCTGCCCCTTGAATGCGCGTATCTTGTCTTCCTGCTCCGACAGGGTGGCCCGCGCGGTTTCCAATTGGCTCTCGAGAAATTGTGTGGTGTTTTCCGACTGTTGCTGGCGCACTTCGAGATTTTCGCTGATGAACAGGTTCGTCAGTTCGTGGGTCACCTGTTGAGCCGTGTACGGATTGCGAGCCGAGTAGTACACATTGAAGGAATTGACCCGGTTCTGCGAATCCCGCGCCAGTTCGATCTCAATCTCCTTGCGCATGCGCTCGACCTTCTCATCGGGGGTGAGCCGGGTGCGACCATCGGCATACAGATTCAAGGAGTCGATGATGTGCAGCAAGCGAGTTCGGCTGAGAATCTGTTGGGTAATGCTCTGTAACCGCTGTTGCAAGTCGTCACTCACGTTGGGAGTAACGTAGTCCTTGGGCATGGTCGGCTGTTCCACCAGAATCAACGTGCCAGACCGGTAGCGCGGCGGGAGCACCCAACTTGCGCCCCACACTGCCAGCCATCCCAGGAATAGCGGTAGTAGGAAATGAAAGTGGCGGCGGCGCACCAAGCCCAGGTAACGCTCAACGTCGAAATCGCCGGACGCTTTTTCTTCGAGATCGTCAGCCATATGATTATCTTCCCAATGGTCTTGAGAACTGATAGGAAAGAGAAGCAAATACGCGATTGGTATCGGGAGTTCCGGCCAGAACCGCGACATTGCTGTAGTTCTGGTGCAAACGCGTGTAGCCAAGCTGGAAATTCAACCGCTCGCCGATCTGTTTCTGCACGGACGCGGTCGCTGAAATGGAATGCCCATCGTTGAGAAGCAAGGCTCCCAGAACGTTGTTGTTTGTGTAATTTCCTGACAGGCCCGCACTCAGCGTCCGTGAAAACTGCAGCCGGAGGCTCGCACTTGCACTGTCCAGTTTCACCGCTCCCGCCAGTCCCCCACCGCCGCTGATCACGTGCAAATAACTGGCTGCCACAGCGGTGAAATGTCCCTGCCAGTTCAGACTCGCCCCGGCTGCCGGCGTCCAACCTCGGGACGAGAACGGAGGATAAACGGTGTTCGAGTATTGCGGCCCCCCGAACAAAGACAGGGAAAACCGGGGCGATGGATAGACTGTGTAGAAAAAAAGGATGGCCTGCGTTTGTGTCTCGCTGGACGATCCCGTCGGATACGACATCAGTCTCTGGTACTGGTAGGTAGCCCCAACGTAGTGGATCTTCGAAACCCGGTGCGAATAGAAACCCGATCCGGCTTGAGAACTCGAATCAAACAACCCGGGAACGTCCGTCGGATTCGGGTAGTGCAGTATGCTGAATGTGCCGCTCCCTCCGATCATGTCGCTGGCGCTGAACTGGTAAGTGATGCCCACGTTTCCGAAGTTGCTCAGGCGGTCAGCCAGCGGCGCGATCACGGATTGGTTGGGGCCTTGTGCCCCGCCGGATACGGCCCCCGCCGATGCCAGGTCTGGCTGATTGAAGAAGTTAGAACTCTTCTGGAAACTGTCCCGCGCGGCAAAAGTCACATGGGGACTCAGCCGGTACTGAAAATCCAGGGAGGCATTCTGATCCGCCTCGTTGCGGGAGTCCGTATGTTGATAGAAAGTGAATCCCGGTGCGTAGTTTAAGCCCCAGTGGAGTCGCGAAGTGGTCTGGTCGATTGCCAGAGTCGGCCATACCGAATAGCTTACATCGCTCACTGGTGAGCCGGTCGCCGCCCCTAGAACAACGTTGTCGCTATACGCAGTGGTGAAGACCACACCGCCGCGGAGATAGTTGGAGCGCTCTTGGGATTCAGGAGCAACCGGATAAGCCTGCCCGCTCACGACAGGTGGGGTGAGCATGCGATCTTCCGTATTCGGTCTGTTGACCAGGTCCGCGTCCGGATTGACCCCTTGCGACCACAGAGGCGCAGCGACGAAAAGGATCACGCAAAAATGAATTCGATTCCGCATGGCAGTTCTCATGGCACGACAATAGTGTCGCGCGGCTGCAACTTCACGTTCTGTGCTGGATTCACGCCCTTGATGACTTCCTTGTAATTGAAGAGAAGCCGGGTCTGCGTGCCGTCAGGGTTTTCCCGCAGGACATAAATCGACTTCTGCTTGGCAAAATCCCGGAACCCACCCGCGGCGGCAATCGCATCCAGGACAGTTGGTGAGTTGGCAATCACGAAGGAGCCAGGACGTGCCACCTGGCCCAGTACATTGAACTTTTGACTGTTGATCTGCTGCACCATCACGGTGACTTCAGGCTCGGAAATGTAGTTCTTCAATTTGCCCGCGATATCCTCCTCCAGTTTGAGAGGGGTACGGCCTGCGGCCTGGACTTCGCCGACCAGAGGCAAGGAAATCTTCCCGTCCGACCGCACCGGGATCGACCTGGAGATGTCTGGTTCCTTCCACACATTGATGGCCAGCACGTCGTCGTTGCCAATCACGAAGCTGTCGTCGTGCGGTTTGGACTGGTCGGAGGTCTTGACGTTCGCACTCGCAGGTGCCAAATGTGCGGTGCTGGACGGCTGTGCTTGACCCCAAGCGCCGATGGATAGCGAAACAAACACTGCGCCAGCAACCAACCGTCTCATCGAAAAGCTGCGATTGATTCTTGTCATAGCTGCTCCTTGGCGATCCTCACGAGCGCTTCGTCGATTCACGATCAACTTTTCTTTCCCGGTTTCCTCGTCCGCCCTTCCGGGGCATGATCCGCGGTCCCAGCTGCGAGTTGAAGAATGCTTCCGATGAGTTCATCCGATGCACTGTTGCAGTCTTTCTAGGCACAAACACTCAAAACGCTTTGTGACGCGGGTACGCTCGATGGGATTAAGGGCATGCGATCGAGAGCTATAACATCGGCTGCCTCGACTTCTACGACGATAGACCGCATGATCATTTCGACCGAGAGCACCACACGGAACTGACCTTGATGCCTCAGCAGGATGCCCTGCATTCCTTGCAACGGACCACGGCAGATTTCGACACGCGCCCCTACGTTGAGGTAACGATACGGTTGCGCGGGCACTCCTGCAGTCAAAGCATCTCGCAGTGCAACGATTTCCGCTTCCGGCAGAACCGCGGGAACGCCATTGAATGAGATCAGATGCGCCAGCCCGGGCACCTGCAGAACCCGCAACTTGTCTCGAGGGGACATATGCACGAAGATATAGCCGGGGAACAGCGGCAGTTGCACGCGATGGCGGCCGTTGTTCCAGCGGTGGACGGTCTCATAGAGCGGCAGGAAGCACTCCACTTCTCTCTGCCGCAGATGTTCCGCGACGCGCTTCTCGTGCCGAGCCGATGTATAGGCTGCGTACCAGAGCGGTTGCTGGATATCGTCTCCGTTCGCGAGAGCCAGAAGTTCGGAATCACCTGCGATCGATGCACTCATGGTTGGTAGATACAGCTTCGCCCCCTCAGTTCGATCTCTCTTCTGGGTTAAGTACATGTGCAACAATTAGTTGCACGACATTGGACAGCAGTTCACAGTTATTTGGATCTAGCGAGCGGCTTTACTGAGCCACGATTTCCGGACCGGATGCATGAGAGCTTTCTTCTCGATGCAGCCGTGAACCAGGGCCCATGTCTGCAAGCACAGCAAAGCCATCCGATTCGCTACGCACGATACGACCGCGCGTCTCTAATCGTGCGCCACGACCAGCAGCATGCAAGGGGGGGAGGGAGAAGTTCATTTGCAGGAGGCTGCCGATCGGCAATTGGGTTGAAGTGACGACAAATACTCCCGAGATACTGCAGTCACGCGTAAGGCCACGACCCTGTTGCACACGATGATCTGCTGTTTCCCAGGAGAAACTCACGGATGCCACCAGTCGATAACGGTTGTGCCGCCGTTGCTCTGCAGTTTCATTCATCTTGAACCGCTAGCAGACAATATCTGCATCAGCAGACTCCCTCAAGACCAAGAAAGTGCGGTGAGGAATCGAACCGAGTCGGGGTCGTAGAGGGACCCGCAGGTGGCCTCTCGAGACGCATCGGCGGAGGAACGGACGGAGCGCCGCGACTCTACGAAAGTGGACATGCGGTGGATGGAAGTCCACTTTCGACCCGCTTGCCCCCTAAATGGGGCAACATTCTAAAGGCTTTCCATTTCAGGAAGTTATGGCATCTAACTCTTCGCATTGTGATTGCAGTCACATACACTCGGATGTCGGACTGCTACGATCCATTTGGTTGCGAACCGTACAAGAAGATTCGGAACTAGTATTTCTAATTTGTGATCCCAGCGCTGTCGCGTACGTTTAGACGGTGTTAGGATAATTAGCCCTACCCCAAGGACCGCTGCCGGAGGGAGTATTGGTAATGAGCTTACCCCCGGGGCTGAGTCCCGAAACCATAAGTGTTCTTGTTGCAGATTCGAACCAGACGCAATCCCAACTGTTAAGCAGCGCTCTGCGCCGGCAGGGAATGTTCAAAGTCACTCGTTGCCGGGCCGAACTATCGGAGTGCATGTCAGTTCTGGAAGCCGATCCGGCTGACGTCATCTTGCTGGCGGATGGGGTGTCGCACGAGCGGCAACAACTGTACGAACTGGTTCGGGGCACGCATTCAGCGCACCCGAACACTGCGATCGTGCTGTTGCTGGACAGCTACGACCGAGAACTGGTTGTCAACGCGCTAAGAGCGGGAGCCCGCGGACTCTTCTGCCTGGCATCGCTACCCTTCAAGTCCCTGTGCCGGTGCGTCAGTAGCGTTCATCAAGGGCAGTTCTGGACAAACACAGAGCAGATGCGATTTCTTGTCGACGCTTTGTCTGTCGGACCGGCTGTGCATCTCGTCAACTCGCGAGGAGAGGTTGTGCTCAGCCCGAGGGAAGAGCAAACCGTCAACCTGGTTGCCGAGGGCCTGAACAACCGCGAGATCGCAGGCGAGTTAAGCATAAAGGAAGGCACGGTCAAGAAATCTTTGCTGCGAATCTACGACAAACTGGGCGTCTCGAACCGCGTGGAACTGGTTCTTTATGCGCTCAGTCATCGGGAAGAATGCGCGTCAGAGGCGAAAGAAGAAATGGTCACAAGTTGATCCGCGGCAGCGCCGATCAAAACTGAACGCGACTGGGAGGAATCAGCCCACTCGCTTTGGGGAGCAGACCACGCCTAATCATCCGTTCCAGGTCAAAGGCCTGACTGATTCGGGAGGCGATCTTCGGCAGCGCGCTCTCCCGCCACCAAATCACAGGCGGATGTGATCACAATCACTTCCTCGATCCCCAAACCAAGGTAGCCTTGCTCATTGTTTTCGAACGATCGTTCGAATTGTGGGGAAGGAGTTCTTCGATGACAACTGCCCTGCCCGCGCAAAGCGCACTCTCCCTTCCTGCCACAGGCAAGGGCCTGACACTGGTTGCCAAGGGCCAGTTCGACTGGGCCGAAACGGCTCTGGGAGAACTCTCTCCTGACGAAGTGATCATCGCGGTAGTGGGCTGCGGGGTTTGCCACACTGACATTGGATTTGCTTACGAGGGCATTCCCACCCGCCACGCGCTGCCATTGATCCTGGGACATGAAATCGCCGGCCGTGTCGTGTTAGCCGGGGAGCACGTTGGAAACTGGATCGGGCGCTGCGTCATTGTGCCTGCCGTAATTCCGTGCGGCGCTTGCGATGCCTGCCGCAGCGAGCGTCCGACCATCTGCCGGAAACAGTTCATGCCGGGCAATGATGCCGATGGAGGATTTGCGACCCACGTACGGGTGCCGGCACGTGGCCTCTGCCTGGTACCCGAAGAGCTTCCCAAGGGACTCACCCTGGCAATGCTATCGGTCGTCGCGGACGCAGTCACGACTCCGTATGAGGCAATCCGCCGTTCCGGTCTGAACGCCGACGATGTCGCGGTGTTTGTCGGAGCGGGCGGGATCGGCGGTTTCGGAGTGCAAATTGCCGCCGCGGTTGGCGCAGCCGTCGTCGCCATTGATGTTGACGCGGACCGGCTGGAGCTTGCCTCGGCGCATGGAGCTGCGCTGGCCCTGAACGCACGCGAGGGCACAGATGTGAAGTCGGCCGTGCGGTCTTTCGCCAAGCAAAGCGGACGGCGTGGGATCGGCCTCAAGATCTTCGAAACCAGCGGGACCGTTGCCGGCCAACAGACGGCGTTCAGCCTGCTCGACCCGGGGGCTCACCTGGCGATCGTTGGATACACCGCGCAGAAACTTGAAGTGCGCATGTCTAATTTGATGGCGTTTGATGCCACCGCTCGCGGAAATTGGGGATGCCCTCCAGCTCAGTACCCGAACGCGCTGGCCATGGTGCTCGAAGGGAAGATTCACATTCAGCCTTTTGTCGAGATGCACCCACTCGAGGAGGCCCAGCAAGTTCTCGAGGCCGTCCATCATCACCAGCTCCGCAGGCGAGCGGTGCTGGTACCACAGTCGCAAGGCATACAACAAGGAACAAAGCCATGAAAGATCACAACCTGGTCGAACCGCTTTCCCCCAGCGAAATATTGTTGGAGCGCAGGCCCGCACGCGATCGAGACGGCACGAGCGTGAACGGATTGCACAACGTGTGGATCACTCTGAACAATCCGCGCGAGTTGAACAGCTACACCACGACGTCGATCAAGGAAGTTATTCTCGCGCTACGCGAGGCCAGCAATGATCGTGCCGCGGTTGCGGTTGTAATCACGGGTGCGGGTACACAGGCCTTCTGCACCGGCGGCAACACGCGCGAGTATGCCGAGATTTATGCCGGGGCCCCAGGCGAGTACCGGCAATACATGCGCTTGTTCAATGACATGGTCAGCGCCGTCCTGAGTTGCGACAAACCGGTGATCTGCCGCGTGAATGGCATGCGCGTCGGCGGTGGGCAAGAGATCGGAATGGCCTGCGACTTTTCCGTAGCCAGCGACCTTGCTGTGTTCGGCCAGGCCGGACCGAGGCACGGTTCCGCGCCCGATGGCGGCAGCACCGATTTCCTGCCGCTGTTCGTGGGCATCGAGCGCGCCATGCACAGCGCCACGCTATGCGAGCCCTGGAGCGCACACCGCTTCTATCGCCTGGGTGGGCTCACGCAGATCGTTCCGGCGCTCAAGGTTGACGGCAAATATGTGTCTAGCCCGTTGGTCGTGAGCGATCGGGAGTACGACGAATTTGGCCGCCTGGTGTTCGGAGACTGGAAGACGGGAGAAGCCCGAGAGGCGGGGAAAGCTCTGATGTCCAGAGGCACCATTGATCTTTCATTGCTGGATGAAGCGGTCGAGGGACTCTGCACGAAGCTGCTGTACACCATGCCTGACTGCCTGACAAAGACGGTCGAGAGTGTGCGGAAACACAAACTGGAACATTGGGACCGCAACCGTGAAACCAACCGTGCCTGGTTGGCGCTGAACATGATGACGGAGGCCAATGCCGGTTTTCGCGCTTTCCACTACGGCACCCGGCAGCAACGCGAGGTGGACTTCGTTAAGTTGCGTCAGCGTCTGGCAGAGGGCGTGCGCTGGAGCGAGGAGTTGATCGCCGAAATTGCGCCCTGGGCAGCTCGGGAAACGACCAAGGCAGGACGATGAGCAGCCTGAAACTCTCCTTCGAACACGATGGCCAAGTCGCCCGCGTTGCATTGGCTGCGCCCAAAGCCAACATCGTCGACCAGGCCATGATGGCAGCTTTGGCTGCGGCCTTCGAGGACCTGCGGAATCGACCCCAACTCAAGGTGATGGTTCTCACCGGGGAAGGCCCGCATTTCAGTTTTGGCGCCAGCGTACAGGAGCACCTGCCCGACCATGTCAGGGCCATGCTGCCGCGGTTCAGCGGACTGCTAGGGCAATTGTTGGAATTACCGGCCGTGACCCTTGCGGCCGTGCGCGGGCAGTGCTTGGGCGGCGGGTTTGACCTGGCCCTGGCTTGTGACTTCATCGTCGCGGAGGAAGGCGCCCAGTTCGCGTGTCCGGAAATCAAGCTGGCAGTTTTCCCGCCTGCGGCGGCTGTGCTATTACCACTTCGGATTGGCGTGAGTCGCGCAGCGGAACTCGTCTTGACCGGAGCTGCGTGGAGCGCTTCCCAAGCTGCGGGAGCAGGATTGGTCGCGCAAACCGCGCCGCAAGGACAGCTGGAAGCAATAGTTGAAACGTGGATCCGCGACCACTTCCTGGCCCGTTCGCCAGTCGCGTTGCGGTACGGTGTGCGCGCTACCCGCCTTCCGCTGCGGCAAGCACTGCAGCAGGACCTGCCGCAATTGGAGCGCATGTACCTTGACGAACTCATGGCGGAGTTTGATGCCGTCGAAGGACTCCGCGCGTTTATCGAAAAGCGTGATCCGCAGTGGGAGAAAAAAGGAGCGCTCGCGTGAACCCTGAACTCGAGCAGATCCTCACCTACGCCCAGACCTTGTACGAAGACGTTGACTACAAGGCAGTCGCGGAATGGAAATCCTACGTGCCCGGGCGCAAAGCGATCGGGTATATGCCAATCTATGTCCCACGAGAACTGATTCATGCGGCTGGAATGTTGCCGGTTGGCATCTTCGGCGGAGGCGACAGGCTCGAAATCATCCGTGGCGACGCCTACTTCCAGAGCTACATCTGCCACATTCCTCGCAGCACGATCGAGTTGGCATTGTCGGGACGGCTCGACGTGCTGGACGGCATGTTGTTCCCTTCGATCTGTGATGTGATCCGCAACCTGAGCGGCATGTGGACGATGCTCTTTCCCGGACGTTACGTACGCTATGTCGATCTTCCCCAGAACTACGATGCTCGCGTTGGAGGTGAATTCTGGCGGCGGGAATTGACGGCGATCCGCGAGGACATGGCGCGGTTGGCGGGCGGACCGATCACCGATCACAATCTCCGCAACAGCATCCGGACCTACAACCAGAACCGACGTGCCATCCGGGAGCTCTACCAGGCACGCAGTGAATCGCCGTGGCTGTATCCCATTTCGCAGGTTTATACCGTACTTCGCGCTGGCAGTGTGCTGCCGCCGGAGGAGCACACCACGATGGTGCGCCGTTACGTCGAGATGGCCTCGCAGGGATCGACCCTTCCCGAGGATCGCAGCCGAGTCGTACTGACGGGCATGTTCTGCGAACAGCCTCCCCTGGCGTTGCTCGTCACCTTGGAGCGCGCGGGCTGTTGGATCGTGAACGACGACCTGATGCTGGGTTTGCGCTGGTTCACGGGCGAGGTACCCGAGGAGGGTGACGCGATCGAAAACCTGGCGCAGGCTTACCTGACGCAAAGCGTGGCGACGGCTTCCTGCTATGCGCCCGATGGGCATCGCGGCCGGTGGCTGGTCGATGCCGTGCGGCAGAATCACGCCGATGGCGTCATTTTTTGCGCCCCGAGTTTTTGCGATCCCGCATTGCTGGAGCAGCCTATGCTGGTCGCCGCCCTGGAGCGCGAACACATTCCCCACACCCAGTTCAAGTACTCCGAGGACACGGGACAATTTGCCGTCATCCGGGAACAGGCTGGCACCTTCTCGGATTCCATCCGGCTGTGGAGCGAGGCATGAGCGCTGACTCTGTGAAGACATCGACCGTGCAGAAAGAGCGGAGCATGGTCCTGCAGAAGCAACTCATCGGGGACTACTACGAGTCTCTGGGACGGGCGCGGGAAGAGGGAAAGCGAGTCGTCTCCACGTTTGTTCCCGGGAATTTGACCGAACTGCTGCGGTCCTTCGATCTGCTGCCGATCCTGCCGGAGATCAATGCGCTTCAGTCCGGGATGCGCAAGCTTTCCGCCAACTACATTGCGGAAGCCGAGAAGCACGGGCACAGCGAGGATGTCTGCACGTATGTGAAATGCGACATCGGCATGTTGAAGTCGGGCAACGTGGGTCCCACCGGCGT
>JADGNP010000320.1 GCA_017883425.1 Candidatus Sulfotelmatobacter sp.
CGCGCAGGAAACGCTGAAGCGCTTTCAGAGCGAGGCCAAGGGCGATCTCGACGCCCGGCAGAAAGCGGTCTCGGATCTCGTCACCCCTGTGCGCGAGTCACTGAGCAAAGTGGATGCGCAGATTCAGCAGATGGAAATCGCACGCGGAGAGGCCTACGGCGATCTGAAGGCCCAGGTTCAATCTCTGATCACCACGCAAAAACAGTTGCAATCGGAAACCGGCAACCTGGTGCGCGCCTTGCGCACTCCGAACGTGCGCGGACGTTGGGGAGAAATCCAACTGCGGCGCGTGGTCGAGATTGCTGGCATGCTGCCCTATTGCGACTTTGCCGAGCAGGAAACGGTGACCGGCGAAAGCGGACGTCTCCGCCCCGATCTCGTGGTGAAGTTGCCTGGTGGTAAGCACGTTGTGGTCGATGCGAAAACGCCCCTGCAAGCTTTTCTCGATGCCTTCGAAACCACCGACGAAGAGGCGCGGCGCGTGTGCCTAGCCAATCACGCTCGGCAGGTGCGCGACCACATGAAGACGTTAAGCGGCAAGAATTATTGGGAGCAATTCGAGGCCACGCCGGAGTTCGTAGTGATGTTCCTACCCGGCGAAACGTTTTTCAGCGCTGCGCTGGAGCAGGATCCCGGCCTCATCGAACAGGGCGTTCTGCAGCGCGTAATTCCGGCCTCGCCAACCACTTTGATCGCGCTCCTGAAGGCCGTCGCCTACGGATGGAACCAGGAGAAGCTCGCCCGCAATGCGCAACTGATCAGTGCTCTCGGTAAAGAACTGCACGAGCGCCTGCGAAAGCTCGCCGGACACATCACCGGGGTCGGCACCAACCTCGACCGCGCGGTCGAAGCCTACAACCAGGCCGTCGGGTCGCTGGAAAACCGCGTTCTGGTTTCAGCCCGCAAATTCACGGAACTGGGAGCATCGGTGGCGGAAGACATCCCAGAACTGGAGCCCATTGAGACCACCGCCCGCGCGCTGTCGTTTGAGTGGGACGAAGACCCAATCCTGGAAGTTCCGAAAAAGGATGACCGCAAGGCGGGCTGAGACTCAACGGAAGTGCATTGGTCCCGCTAACATCCAGAGCAAAGCCCCACTTCTCGCACAGAACGCGAGAAATGGGGCACCCGAGAGTCCCTCCAACATCCCGTAGCGCGTCTGCATCATCATATTTCCTGCACGCGTCGGAATCCATCAAACGAACTGGGCATCCTAAACGCAAGAATCTCAAGGGAAAGTGGATACGGAATCCCACAGGAACATCCAAAAAGACATAGTTCGCGCTCGAAAATGCATCTATAATTTCGGAAGTGGTTTCATCTACGGGACTTAGCCGTCCGGGAATGGGGCTCGACGTGGCAGCGAAGTTGCTCATTGAGGATGAGTGGAATGTCTCTTCCACGCCTCCACAGCCCCCCAGGGGTTCGGGGCCAGTGCCGAAGCCCATGAATCGGGAAAGCCAAGCTCGTTTTGTTGCAGTCCTGTTGTTCCTGCTGACAGTGGCTGCCGTGGTCTTCGCCGGCTTCAATTTCCAGAAGGAACGCGATTCTGCCGTCCCCGACGATGGCGTCTGGTGGGTGGAGCACGACGGCCGCCTGGTGGCCGACCGCGTCGACCCCAACGGGCCGGGCGCGAAAGCCGGCATCAAGACCGACGACCAGTTGGTATCGGTCAATGGCCAGGAAATCAAAAGCACTCCAGGGTTGGTTCGCCAACTGTACAACACCGGTGTCTGGGCAAAGGCGACTTACTCGCTGATCCGCCAGTCGGTCACGCTGGATTCCAACGTGATCCTGGTTCCAGCCGATCGCTCCCTGTATACGTCGCTGCGCTTGATTGCCTTGATTTATCTAGGCATCGGCATCTACGTTTTGCTGCGGCGCTGGACCGCACCCGGCTCCACGCACTTCTACGTTTTCTGCCTCGTTTCATTCATCGCATATTCGTTCAAGTACACCGGCAAGTTGAACGACTTTGATTGGGTGATCTACTGGAGCAACATCGTCGCCTGGGTCTTGCAGCCGGCGCTGTTTCTGCACTTTGTTCTGACGTTTCCCGAGAAGCGGCAGTTCGTCCGCCAGCGCCCTTGGCTGTTGGCACTGGCGTACCTGCCCGGCGCTGCGCTTCTGGGAAGGCACATCGTTGCTTTACGACTGGCGCAGGCGAGTGGGTATTTGCGCTGGGATATGGACCGCCAGGAAATGGCCTACGGAGCGGTGCTGTTCGTCGCTGCGGCCGCAGTCCTGTGGGAGAGCTATCGCCTCGCCAGCACCACGATCCTGCGCCAGCAACTGAAGTGGGTGACGCGCGGAACGATTCTCGCCATCGTTCCTTACACCTTGTTCTACGTGGGTCCATTCCTGATGGGTTCTCTGCCCGGCACGTGGATGAAGTTGTCGGTGCTGTCTCTGGGATTGCTCCCGCTGACCTTCGGCTACGCCATCTTCCGCTACCGCCTGATGGACGTTGATCTGATCTCCAAGCGCGTTGTGGTTTATACCTTGGCGGTCACCGCGGTGGTTGGGATGTATTTCGCGCTGGTCGCTGGAATCGCCACGCTGGTCCACATGCGTCAGCCCGGCACGGGACCGCTGGGCCTAATCCTGGCCGTCGTCGTCACCGCGCTCCTCTTCGACCCGGTACGAAAATGGATTCAGGACCGCGTCGACCATCTTTTTTATCGTACGGTGTACGACTACCGGCGGACGCTGATTGAATTCGGCCGGGAACTGGGTTCAGAAACGGATTTGAACGCTCTGCTTTCCTCCGTCTTGGACCGCCTGTCGCGCACCCTGGCGGTGGACCGGATTGCGATTTTCTTGAGTGCCGGCGACGAAGCCGACCAGTTTGTCCTCTCCAAGTCGGTGGGCATGAATCCCATGGGAAAGCTCGACCTGACTTTCTTGAGCGCGCCCCGGCCGGAACCCGCCGGGCACATGTTCCTGGAAAACACGCACCAGGTGCCGCGCGAGACCGCGGGATCGCAGGATGCCATCGCCCGGCTGGATCTGAACTACTACATCCCCTGCTGCGCCCAGCAGAAAACCGTGGCCGTGCTCGGCCTGGGAAAAACCACCAAGGGCGACTACCTCTCGAGCGAAGACATCGAACTGCTGGAGACGCTCGGCGGCTATCTCGGCATCGCCATCCAGAACGGCCGGCTCTACGCTTCGCTGCAGCAGAAGGTGGCCGAGTACGAACGCCTGAAGGACTTCAACGAAAACATCGTGGAGTCCATCAACGTGGGCATCATGGCGCTCGACATGGAAGACCGTATCGAGAGCTGGAACGCGCAGATGGAAGTGATGTACGCGCTGCCCCGGTGGCAGACCCTTACTCAACCTGTGCGCAGCATCTTCCCGGCGGAATTCGTCGAGGAGTTCTACCGGGTCCGTCAAAACGCCGGCATTAACAACCTCTACAAGTTCCGGCTGCAGACTCCGGCGGGTGAGACGCGGACGGTCAACGTGGCCATTGCGCCGCTGGTGACGCGCAAGTTCCAGGTGATCGGGCGCCTCGTCATCATGGATGACATTACTGAGCGAGTGGAACTCGAGGGCCAACTCTCGCAAGCCGACAAGCTCTCGTCGATCGGTCTGCTGGCGGCTGGTGTGGCGCACGAAGTCAACACGCCTCTGGCCGTGATTTCGTCTTACACCCAGATGCTCGCCAAGCAACTGCAGGGCGATCCGCAGAAGTCGGGATTGCTGGAGAAGATCACGCGGCAAACCTTCCGCGCTTCGGAAATCGTCAACAACCTGCTGAACTTTTCGCGCACCAGCGGCACCGAGTTCGCCGACGTCGACATCAACAAAGTCATCACCGACACGCTTGCACTTCTGGAGCACCAGTTCAAAACCGCCAAGGTTCAGGTACACGCCGAGTTGACTCCAGGCATCTCCGCCATTCAAGGCAATCCCGGAAGACTGCAGCAGGTTTTCCTGAACCTGTTTCTCAACGCTAAAGACGCCATGCCGGGCGGGGGCAAGCTGAACGTGGCCACGACCAATGGCGACATGGTGAGCGTGCGGGTATCCGACACCGGGTCGGGCATCGCACCCGAGCACATCCAGCGCATTTACGATCCGTTCTTCACCACCAAAACCACACCCAGAGAGGGTCAAAACCGCGGAACCGGGCTGGGACTCTCCGTCACCTACGGCATCATCCAGGAACATGCCGGCAAGATTCGCGTCGAAAGCAATCCGGGATCCGGGACGACGTTTGCCCTCGACTTTCCGCTGAGCAGGAAGGCAATCCATGTCTGAGGTGGCAGTCATCACGCGCGGCACGATGAACGGCAATCCGTCACCGGCCGGCTCGGTGCTCATCATTGACGATGAGGCGGAGATTCGCGAATCTCTGCAGACGCTGCTTGAAATGGAAGGCTTCGAAGTCGAGACCGCGGTCACCGGCGAAGACGGCCTCCAGCAAATGGCGGATCGCCCGTTTGATCTCGTGCTGCTCGACCTGACTCTACCCGGCCGCAACGGGATGGAGATTCTCTCCGAGATTCGCTCCCACGATTCGCGCCTGCCCGTAATTATGATTACCGCCTACGGCACGGTAGAAAACGCCGTGCGCGCGATGCAGTCGGGCGCGGCGAATTTCGTGCAGAAGCCGTGGGACAACGAGAAACTTCTCGCCGATGTGCGCGCCGCCGTCGGCTGGCGCCGGGCGGAAGAAGAAAACGTCCAGCTCAAGCGCGCTCTCAAACAACGTTACAACTTCGAAAACATCGTGGGCAAAAGCGAGCCCATGCTGAAGATTTTTGACCTGGTCGCGCAGGTGGCGAACAGCCGCTCCACCGTGCTCTTGCAGGGCGAAAGTGGCACGGGCAAGGAAGTGATCGCGAAGGCCATCCACCTGAACTCTCCGCGGCACGACAAACCCTTCGTTCCAGTCAACACCGGGTCCATGCCCACCGACTTGCTGGAATCCACGCTCTTCGGCCACGTGAAAGGAGCGTTCACCAGCGCCATCGCTTCGAAAAAAGGCCTGTTCGAGGTGGCGGATAAAGGCACGCTGTTCCTCGACGAAATCGCCACCATGGGGCTGGAGACGCAGGCCAAGATTCTGCGCGTGCTGCAGGACCGCCGCTTCATGCATCTCGGCGGAATTCAGGAGATCCAGGTGGATGTGCGCATCATCGCCGCCACCAACATCGACTTGCGCCAGATGGTACGCGAAGGCCGGTTCCGCGAAGATCTTTTCTATCGCCTGAACGTAATCACCGTCGAACTCCCGCCGTTGCGCCAGCGCAAGGAAGACATTCCGTTGCTGGTGGAATTCTTCCTGAAGAAGTACGCCGAAGAAAATGGACGAACCACGCCGCGCATCACTCCGGAAGCGCTGCGTCCGCTGATGGCCTATTCCTGGCCGGGCAACGTGCGCGAACTCGAGAATGTCATTGAACGCGCCGTGGTACTCTCTTCCGGCCCGGAGATCAGCATGGACCTGCTGCCCGATTCCATGATGGGACGTGGTTCCTCGCTCAGCCTGCACGACTCGCCCTCCGACGCATCGCTGTTCGAAATCCTCGAAGACGTGGAGCGCCGCGTCATCACCGACATGCTCGAACGCTGCAACTGGAACCAGACCGAAGCCGCCGAGCGCTTCCACGTCCCACTGTCCACGCTGAACCAGAAAATCCGCCGCCTGAATATCGAGATCAAAAAGAAGGGCCGCGGATAGGAGCAGTTGTCAGTTGTCAGTTGTCAGCTTTCAGCCAACCCACACGCCCAATCGAACCCAGCGATAATTGGTCATCCCCCATTAACGCTCTGTCATCCCGAGCGGAGCGAGGGATCTCGGTTCTGGCTGACAGCTAACGGCTGATAGCTGACAGCTTTCTCTGTTATAGTTCGGTCAAGCCAGTGCTCCGCAACCCGCGACGCCCGGCCCTCCGAATCGCATGGAACTGACCTCGCCCACGGAGTTCGCCAAGCAGAAAGTCCAGGCGGTTCAGGATTACACCTTGCTGGCTGCACGGTCGGTCGGCAATCTGTTCCGCAAACCCCTCTATTTTGCGGACATGGTGCAGCAAGCTGATTCGATCGGCGTGGGTTCGCTGCCTATCGTGGTGTTGACTGGCTTCTTCACCGGTGGTGTGCTTGCTCTGCAAACCGCGAACACGCTGCAGCGCTTCGGTTCCATCACTCTGATCGGGCAACTGGTTTCCACATCCATGGTGCGCGAACTCGGGCCGGTGCTCACCGGCCTGATGGTTGCGGGACGCAATTCTTCGGGCATGGCCAGCGAGTTGGGATCCATGGTGGTCACCGAGCAGATCGACGCCATGCGCGCGCTGGGCACCGATCCGATGAAGAAGCTGGTGACTCCGCGCGTCACCGCAACGGTGTTCATGCTGTTCTTCCTCAGCATCATTTCGGATCTGGTCGGACTGGCAGGCGGCCTCTTCGTGGCCAAGTTGTTCCTCAACCTCGATGCCCGGCAATATTGGGCGAATGC
>JADGNP010000321.1 GCA_017883425.1 Candidatus Sulfotelmatobacter sp.
CGCGTCGCCCGTCACCACCAGCGACGCCAGCTTGCGCTTGCGCTCTTCAAGCGGCACGCGCCGCCAGTCGTAGCCATCGAGATACAGCAGATCGAACGCGTAATACAGCACTGGTACATTGGCATTCCCTACCGCCCGCCGTCCGCCCGGACGAAACCCCGTGCGCTGTTGCATCAAACTGAACGACGCCTTCCCCTCCTCATCGAGCGCCACCACTTCGCCATCCAGAATCGCCGTCTTCGCTGGAATGAATTTGGCCATGTCCTTCAACTCCGGATAACGCGGCGTCAGATCATTCTGATTCCGCGATACCAGCCGCACCTTGCCGTCAGCGATAAACGCGATCGCGCGATATCCATCCCACTTGATTTCAAACAGCCACTCCGCCCCGTCAAACGGTTTCTCTACGGACTCCGCCAGCATGGGACGAATCGTCGCCGGCATGGGCCTCTTCACCGGCCCCGGAAAAGCTTGCACCACAGAGGGCGCAGAGGGCACGGAGGATTCTAGTTCTCCGACCTTATTCAATCTCCTGCTCTTCGCCTTCCCCCTGTATTCCTCTGTGTCCTCTGTGGTTGCCTTGCCTTGTTTTTTCTTCTCCACTCGCGCCACGGCATCCGCCAGCCAGGCCGCCTTCAATCTCCCGCGCCCGGTGGGACGACTCTTCCACTCCGCCGATCCCGCATCCCCGGCAACCTCCTCGAGGTTGCGCCCGCTGAGCACCGACTGGTCGATCTGCTCGATGTCGTATGCCTCAACGACGTGATCATCGTGCTTCTTGATCATCAGCCATTCGTTGCCCTTGCTCCCGGGACGCCGCCCGCGCATCTTGACCAGCGCGAAGTCACCTTGCAGGCGCTTCCCGTTCAAACGAAATTTCAGATCTCCCTTGGCCAGCATCGCCGCCGCTTCCGCCTCTGTGCCCGGCACATACTTCCCATTCACCGCCACCGGCGACAGCGGCTGCCACGTGCCCACATCCCACACGATCACGGTCCCGGCGCCATAGTTGTTCTCCGGAATGTTGCCCTCGAAATCGAAATACGACACCGGATGATCCTCGACCTGCATCGCCAGCCGCTTATCCGCTGGATCGAGCGATGGCCCCTTCGGCACCGCCCACGACTTCAGCACGCCCTCCATCTCCAGGCGGAAGTCGTAGTGCAGCCGCGTCGCATCGTGTTTCTGTACGACGAAGCGATTCCCCGCCTTCGTCGCCACTTTTGGCGGAGGCTCCGGCGTCTCCTCGAACCGCCGTTTCCGCTTATATTCTTCGAGCGCCATGCACGACTTTATTTAACCACAGAGACACAGAGGCGCAGAGAGAGGCAAGCGCCAGCCCTACAATTGCGATATCCCGCTCCGAATTGTCATCCCGCTCCGAATTGTCATCCCGCTCCGAATTGTCATCCCGTTACGAATTGTCATCCCGACCGGAGCTTCCCCTTCCCGCAAGGAAGGGGAAGCGGAGTGGAGGGACCTGCTGTTCTCCTGCGGTCATCTCGAGTGTGAAGATGCTATAGAATCCTTGCGCGATGCAACGCGAATTCCCCGAAACACCGCTGGTCGGCGTCGGCGCCATCATCATCGAGGACGCCCGCGTCCTGCTCGTCAAGCGCGCTCATCCGCCGCTGCAGGCCCAGTGGTCCATCCCCGGAGGTGTGCTCGAAGTCGGCGAACTGGTCCGCGAAGCCGCCATCCGCGAGGCCCGCGAAGAAACCGGACTCATCGTCGAGCCCGGGGATCTGCTCGGCGTCTACGACCGCGTCCTGCGCAATGCCGAACAGCGTGTGCAGTATCACTATGTGCTGATTGATTTTCTCTGCCGGCGCGCGGGAGGAGAACTCCAGGCCGCCGACGATGCCGCCGAAGTCCGCTGGTTCACCCGCGAGGAACTGCCGCCGCTGAACCTCGCCGAAGACACTCTCGACGTAATCCGCAAAGGCTACGCCGCGCTAGCCTCTTTTCGGATTCTACGCTCAACTCGGTCTTGCGCTGATGAGCCCTCTGGGATGGATGGGACTGAGTCAGATTCCTAGCAACCCGCCGGCATCATCTCCGTCGTCTTCCCACTCCGCATCGCAGGCACGGCACCTCCATGCCCGGCGGTGAAACGGAATGGGTACCCTGAGATAAGCGCTGACGTATGCCGCGGGCGCCACTTCCTGAAAGTTTATGTCCAGCGATTGGCACCTCGGACAATGGGGTTGCTGATATTCACCGACGCCCGCGACCTCGAATCCGTCCGGGATCGGCTGGTCGAGAATTTCGTTGGCAGCCTCCACATCCTTCGGATCCACTTGCAGCTTGATGCCGCCGACTAGATTCGACCAGAACCAGTCCAGCCGCACCATGTTGTCATCCACAAGACAGGACTCGATTCCAGCCGATTCGAGACATCCTTTCGCCAGCAAAGCCTCGGGCATATCTCTGAACTTGCGAAGCGTCACCAACTCCCGCAGAGCGAGGTCAGTGTCGAGCCATGCCGGCAGCTCCGCTGACGGCGTCTTGATCCGAGGCGCTAGGGGCGGAGGTTTTACTGGAGCGGGAGGCGGGGCGACCGCGCGTTCGAACCGTTCAGGACTGAGACCCCTGCGGCTGAGTTCGGCTCGCAGCACCTCGCGCGCAAGTTCGGTGAGTTCGGCCGCCTGGCCGGCGACTTTTTCCAACTCTCCATCCATCTGGTGGGAGTAGAACTCCTCCAGCCGCCGGCGTTCCTGCTCGGGATCAACCATCCCCATGGCAGGGAATCATACTCCACTCCGGGTCCGTGAGAATCCGTGGTGGCCGGACTTCCCCCGGGAAACACATCGGCCCACACTCGTTCGTGATGCTGATCACAGACTTCGGTACCTATGCATGTAACAAACGGAAAGGTGATTTCTGCAAGGAGACCAGAGTGGAAGCGAGCATCAAACTGAACCGGCGTGCCTTCCTGCAGGCGGCTCTCGCCGCAGCCGCAGCGGGGGCAGGTGTGGCTTGCAGCACCAGGAACGGAACTCCGTGGCGCTTTCTTACCGTCGATGAAGCCAGGACCCTCGCCGCGATCAGCGACCAGATTATTCCGCCTGACCAGGACCCAGGCGCTGGCTGGGCCGGCGTCGTCAATTACATGGACCGCCAGCTTTGCGGGCCGTTCCGGAATCTGCAGCAAACTTACCGCCACGGAATTGCTGGCGTAGACCAAAGTAGTCGCTTGATCCATGGCAAGGCGTTCGCTGATCTCGATGCCCAGCAGCAAACGGATGTGCTGCATCGCCTGGAGGAAGGTCAAGTTCCCGGCGCGATATGGAAGCAGGCTTCTTCCGAAGAGTTTCTTGCGTACTTGGTCGATCACACCATGCAGGGCTACTACGGCGATCCCCGGCATGGGGGCAATCGCGAAGGTGCAAGCTGGAAGATGCTGGGCCTTCCCTACCCGCCGATTCGTGGACGGCTGCGGTATGACCTCACCAAGCCGTAGGTTGCTGGCGAATCGCCTTTGCTGTTTCCAGAGGAACTCGCCACACAAGTGTCTTGCGGAAGGGGGGTTACGAAGGGTGGTTTGGGGAAGGGTTTGGCGAAGGACGGTGCTTGGGAAGGGCACGGCTTCTAGCCGTGCCGCTGAAGCGGGTTTGGGAAGAGCACGGCTTCTAGCCGTGCCGCTAAAGCGGGTTTGGGAAGGGCACGGCTTCTAGCCGTGCCGCTAAAGCGGGTTTGGGAAGGGCACGGCTTCTAGCCGTGCCGCTAAAGGTCAACAAGGATGCGGGCTTTAGCCCCTGGGGGACCTTCCGTTTCCCTCCCGGGACATTCACGACGTCAGTTCTAGTAGTCCAGATGTGGAGTCCAACCGGATGTCTCTCAATCACGTAAACGCGATTGTGGTTGGTGGCGGCGCCGGAGGCGGCATCGTCGCCAAAGAACTCGCCGAAGCAGGTCTGAGCACCGTCCTTCTGGAACGCGGCAAATGGTATACGTCCTTCGACGACCGCAAGGACGACCTGCGCAACCAACGCACTTGTGTCCTGGGCAATTCCTTCGGCCCGGATGAACAACGGAACCCTCGCGTTTCCGTCGATGCCAAGGGTCAGGAACACATCGTTCGTGCCAACCAGGGCGCCTATAGCAACAATGCCGCTTGTGTCGGCGGCGGCACGCTTAGCTACGGGGCGATGGCCTGGCGCTTTCTGGAAAAGGATTTCCGCCTGCGTTCGACCTATGGATCGGTCGCAGGCAGCACGCTCGAGGATTGGCCGATCAGCTATTCGGACCTGGAGCCCTACTACGAAAAGGCAGAGTGGGAGATCGGGGTCTCGGGCGACGATTCGAACAACATCTTTCGTGCCCCGCGCCGCCGTCCCCTGCCCATGCCTCCTCTGCCTCCGAACCGGGAACACCAGATTCTGAAGCCTGCCGCCGAGCGCCTCGGCCTGCACCCGTTCGACCTGCCCATGCTGCGAAATTCCGTTCCCTACAACGGCCGCGGCGCGTGCATGCGCTGCCGTTGGTGCGTGGGTTTTGCCTGCGAAGTGGACGCCAAGTGCGGTACTCAGAATACGGTCATCCCCAAAGCGATAAAGACAGGCAACTGCGAGCTACGTTGCGAATGCATCGCCAAAGAGGTTCTGACGGACGATGTCGGACGCGCCCTCGGAGTCGCCTATTACGATTCCACGGGACGGTTGCAGGAGCAGACCGCCGATCTGCTGGTCGTTTCTTGCTCCGCCGTGGAATCAGCGCGCCTGCTGCTGAATTCCAGGAGCCGCTTGTTCCCTAACGGATTGGGAAATCGCCGCGACTGGGTAGGAAGAAACCTGCAAGGTCACGCGTACACCGGCGCCCTCGGTCTGTTTGAAAACGAGACCTACGATGATCTCGGTCCGGGCGCTTCCATCGCGCTGTGTGACTTCAACCATGGCAATCCGGGTTTTGTCGGCGGTGGTCTCCTGGCCAACGAGTTCATTCGTTTGCCCTATCAATTCGCCAGCCGGCGCGGCGCAGGAATCCCTGCTTGGGGCGCTGCTCATAAGGACTTCATGCGCCACTTTTATCGGCGCAGTATCTCCGTCATGGGGCCGGTGCAGGAAATGCCGATCTTTGCCTCCAGAGTGCAGGTCGACCCAAAGGTCAAAGATGCCTGGGGAATTCCCGTTGCGCGCCTCTCCGGCCATCGCCATGACAATGATCTGCTGGCAACGAATTTCTTGTCTTCGAAGGCCGAGGCCTGGCTGAAGGAAGCTGGTGCGATCACAATCCTCCGTTCTGGTCCGCTCTCGCTCGACGGGCCCAGCGGCGGCCAGCACCAGGCAGGGACTTGCCGCATGGGCAACGACCCACAGACCTCCGTCGTGGACAAATACTGCCGCGTTCACGACGTAGACAACCTCTACGTAATCGACGGCAGCGTCCATGTTACCAATGGCGGTTTCAACCCGGTTCTCACCATCATGGCGATCGCTTATTACGCTTCCGACAACCTGGTGAAATCCTGGAAGGGAACTCATGGCCGGTCTTAGCGTTGACCGCGAGGGACCCACGCTATGACAACGGCCCGCAGATTCTTTCGCTTTCGCCTGGTTGCGGCTCTAGCTGTCGTTTTGTTGGCCATCCTTCTGTTGCCCGGCGCCAGCCTCTACTACAGTTACTCAGGCGGCAGTTCATGCGCTCGCTGCCATGAAATTTGGCAGCCTTACCGTGACTGGCACGAATCGGCTCATCGCAATATCCCATGTTCGGAGTGTCACGGCGATGTCCTCACCCTCGACGCGGGTTTTCACCTGAAAAACATACGACAACTGGTCGCGCATCTGCGTGGTCAGGTCCCCGAACAAGTCCGCCTGAAAACCGAGGATGTACTCAAAATCGGAGAGCGTTGCGTCAAGTGTCACCGCCAGGAGTATGCGGACTGGTCGGCTGGTCCACACAGCGCCACCTACTCCCGCATTTTTTTGGACAAGGACCACAACCAACGACGGCTCTTGATGGACGACTGCCTGCGTTGTCACTCGATGCACTTTGAAGGCAGCATTCGCGACTTAGTCACACCCGTGGACACGCACGGTCCCTGGAGGCTCCTGGATCAGAAACTTGCAAACCAACCTGCGATCCCGTGCCTGGCCTGCCATCAGATGCACCGTCATGGGACACCACTGGCGCGCCCCGCGGCCAAGGTGGACGACGCTGGTCCCCGCGAGGAAATCTCCCGGCCTTCGCTAGCCTTATTTGATCGTCGCGAACAGGATTACGTGCCGGTGGGCCGTCTGCCGCTCCCGCAGATGTATGAAGGAGCCCGTCCGATTAAGATCAGCCCCGACCAGCGCCAGGCTCTCTGTTACCAGTGCCATGCACCTCTGGACAGCAGCCAGGTAGGGTCCGGCGACGACCGCACGCCCGTCGGAGTGCACGAAGGACTCAGTTGCCTGGCCTGCCACGAAAAGCACGGCCAGAAGACGCGCGCCTCGTGCGCAACTTGTCAT
>JADGNP010000322.1 GCA_017883425.1 Candidatus Sulfotelmatobacter sp.
TTCCGCCCGTACAGATCTCGCTCCTGCAGTTTCTCGATGTTCGGCAAGTCGGTGCGAAACACGTCCTCGAGCCAGCAGATGACCTTCATGCCGCGCTTTTTAGCCGCAGGGAGCACTTCGGCCAGGATATCCAGGTCGCCATGGTCGGGCGCACGAGTGTCCTTGAGAGCCGTGTTCTTGTAGTACTGGGGATGAGGGATGGCGAAATTCCCGCCGTGAAAATTGAGATCGTACTCCTGCTTGCCGTGATCGGGCAGCGGTTGGCCCGGAATCTGTCTTCCGGCGATACCGCGACCATAGGTGAATACCGCAAGAAACAGCGTATTCACGCAGGCACGCTCCTGAAGCACATCAAGGACTTTCTCGGTACCCTCATCCACAAACGAAACTGCGCCAACTTGGATGCCCATCATTTTGGAGGAGACAGCAGTATGTCCTGGGGTTGGCATGGCCAAGGCGGCGCCGGTTCCAGCGGCGATCCTTAGGAATTCGCGGCGATTCACGTCCAATCTCAACATGATTGCTCCTATCGTCTTCGGTAGCAGGTGATGTCTACGTTTCCGGATTGGACTCGCCATGAACCTACAAGATCCAGTTCTTCCGCTGGCACTCCTTCATTCGTGCCGCAGCAATCGCGGGTTCGAGTCCCGTCGTCCCCGCCGTTCTTTTCCAGCAACTTGGAAGCGAGCGCTGAAAAAGCGTGGTCCCCGGTTCTGGCACTCCACGATTCGCGAGCATTCCTCCGCTGGTTCTAGCGTGCAGGGGCTGGTTGAGGATTCGCCTGCGGCGCCGAGGTGCTGGGGGCGAAATTTACTTTGGGGACCTGCCGCGCTCCTTCGGACGCCGCGAAGTAGGCTTCATTCGCTTTGAACCCCGCCCATCCCGCAAAAATACTGTTGGGAAACTGCTGGACGTAGGTGTTGTAGTCCTGCAACGTGTCGTTATAGCGCTTGCGCTCGACGGCAATGCGATTCTCAGTGCCCGCCAGTTCGTCCTGTAACCGCAGGAAGTTTTCGTTCGACTTCAGCTGCGGATAATTCTCCACGATCAGCAGCAGGCGGCCGAGCGCTCCATCCAGCTGCCCGTTGGCCGCGATCTTTTGTTGTGGGGTTCCCGCCGACAGCAGCGCCGAGCGGGCCTTGGCGATGTCGCCAAATACAGTCTGCTCCTGCCGCGCGTACCCCTTTACCGTCTCGACCAGATTCGGGATCAGGTCGGCGCGCCTCTGCAGCACGATGTCGACCTGAGACCAGGCAGATTTCACGGCTTCATTCTTGGTCACCAGCGTGTTCTTAACGCTGACGTACTGCCCGAAGAAAACCAGGCTGAACACAAGCAGGATCACGATAAGAACGATGACTGCAATTAAAGCCTTACCCATAAATTCCTCCTCAAAATCTGAATGTGACTCCGTTACGCCCGGCCGGATGCATCTGAGTCTAACGCCTCATCGACAGCGGCAGTAACTTTCTCCACCGCGGCCAGGTAGCGGGCCGCAAGATCGTTGATGTCCATCTTCTTGGGATCCGCTTTGTGTTCCCGAACATCCAGCGCCTGTTGCATGGCGGACGGATCGAATCCCAACCGCTTCGACAGGGCGTGGATGGCTTCCCGTCGGCCGGACTGCGAGTCGTCGCCAAGCGCGATCAGGGCATGACGAAACAGCGTGCCAAACGAGGGCACAGAACGCAGCAGCAAGTCCCGCAATCGCGAATCGTTCCCCGACGCCAAAAGGAGTTGCTGGCGAAGCAGGATCAGTTTTTCCCGCAGTTCATATTCGACCTGCACGCGATGAAGGTCCATGGGAATTCGCAGACCCTGCACGACATCTTCGCCGAAAAGAACGCGGTGATGTTGCTGCATATCGAGCAGTTCGATGGTGAAAACATCCGTGGACCGCCCGAGTTCTGTTCGCGTCATGCAGAGCGGCGGAGGTTGCTTCTGGCGGTCCCACCACTTTGCGACCGGCGCCAGGACTTGCAAGGCCGCGAACGAGCTGTCGCGCAGAACACACAACAGGTTCAGGTTCGATAGACCGGGATGAAAATCGCCGGATACTGCCGAGCCGAAGAGGATGATGCTCTCGAGGTTCGGCCCGGCCGCTTCGCGGGCCCGTTTTACAAATTCGTCGATCTTATCTTCAGGAACCATTGCGCCCTCACTTGCTACCAGCTACTGCTTGCCCCGCCACCACCCGAACTGCCCCCACCAAAACCACCGAACCCACCGCCGCCGCCAAATCCCCCACCGCCACCGAATCCACCGCCTCCGAACCCACCCCCGCGCCCACCGAAAATCTGAGAAAACAGAAGCCAGAAAAACAGCCCGCGCAAGGGGGTCAAAAGAATGATCAATACCACGACAACAATTGCAATGATCCCGCCGATGGACAAGCCGCCGCCCGGTTTCCGCTGGTACTGAGTTGGAGCACGCGGCTGAGAGTTCGTGAGTTGGACACCCGCATCCGTCGCGATAACGTCGGCAACACGGCTTGTGACCAGTAGCAGGGCATCGTTGTAGTTTTCGCTGCGCATCAGCGGAATAGCCTCACGCTGAAAGCCGCCCACCTTGCCATCGGGCAGAATCGGTTCCAGCCCATAACCCACTTCAATGCGCGCGCGGTGATCCCGTATGGCGTACAGGATCAGAACTCCCCGGTCTTTGGACTTGCTGCCGACGCCCCATTTCTTGAAGAGATCCACCGCATAGCTCTCGATGTCGGAGCCATCGAGGGAATTGATGGTAACCAGGGCGATCTGGGCGTGAGCCTTTTCGTCGACTTGCCGGCAGGTGTCGTCTATTTGCGCGATCGTATTCTGATCAAGAACGTGCGCGAAATCATTGACGTAACCTGTGGGCTGAAGCTGTGAAACGGATTCTCCCGGCGTCAACCTGCCCAGCGACAAAACCAAGACCGTAGCCAGACACAATCTCGTACGCAAATTCACACGCAAATTGTACAGGACGCGAGCGGCACGGCTGTGATCCCGCGGAGCAGGGTCACGGTTTCGCTGACCATTCCCTTGTACTCACGGACACAAGCTCATATCACCTTAGTAATTTGAAGAAATCTGCCGTAAGGATGATGATTGGCGGCAATGCCGAATTCTGACAACACCCGCCGGTGGCCTCGCCTTCCTGTCGACATGCCCGTGCGCGTGGTGACGTCCAAAGGCTTCTCGACGACCGTGGTGGAGGGCCGGGGCACGGAATTGAGCGAAGGCGGCATGGTGTTGTATGCGGGAATCCTGCTGAACCCAGGGGATCTGCTGGAGATCGAGTTCGATACGCCTACCCCTTCGCGGCTGCCTGCGATCGTTCGCTCCCGCAACGGTTTCTGCTTCGGCCTGGAATTCATCACTCCGCTGCCCGCGTGATTTTGCCCTCCTCCTGATCCTCCTATCCCGTGGCGTTGCCGCCCGGTTTGTTCTAGCATCTGTAAACACGGGGGGGGTCTCTCCATGTACTTCGAACAGTTCTATCTGGGATGCCTCGCGCACGCGTCCTACCTGCTGGCTTCGGAAGGGGAAGCTGTCGTAGTGGACCCGCAGCGCGACGTGGAGTTGTACTTGAAGGCGGCCGCGGAGCACGGCGTCAAGATCCGGCACATTTTCGAGAGTCATCTGCACGCCGACTTCGTTTCCGGACACAGGGAATTGGCTGCCCGCACGGGTGCGACCATCTACATGGGTGCGCAGGCTGGGGCGACGTTTCCTCACGTGCCGGTGCGCGACGGATTTGAGCTGAAGTTTGGGAAGGCGTCGATCCGCGTGCTGGAGACGCCGGGGCACACTCCGGAGAGCATCTGCCTGGTGGTCACAGATGAGGAGAAGTCCGCCGCGCCGTGGGGGGTTCTGACCGGGGACACGCTGTTCATCGGCGATGTGGGCCGCCCCGACCTGTCGCCCCGGCACAGCCCGGCGCAACTCGCGGGTCTACTCTACGACAGCCTGCACGACAAGTTGCTCACGCTTGCCGACAACGTACTGGTCTATCCGGCACACGGCGCTGGTTCTCTCTGCGGGAAGAACATGCGGGCCGAGCGGTCGTCTACGATCGGCACGGAGCGGCTGACCAACTACGCGCTGCAAATCAAGAGCAGGGAAGAATTCGTCACGCAATTGACCAGCCATCTTCCCGCGCGGCCGGAATACTTCCTCAAGGACGCCGAGATCAACCGCACGGGCGCTGCGGCCTTGTCGGACCTGCCGCCGCTGCGAGCCATTGCGCCTGCTGCGTTGAAGACCATGTTGAGCGCGGGTGAGATGGCCCTCGACGTTCGTCCGGGTGACGAGTTTGCCGCCGGCCATGTGCCGGGCTCAGTGAACATTGCGCTGGGGGGGCAGTTTGCCTCGTGGGCAGGCACGGTGTTGGGGTTGTCGGCACATCCGGTGCTGATTGCGGGATCGGACGCGCAGTTGGAAGAGGCCCGGCTCCGGCTGACGCGTGTCGGCATCGAAGTTCTGGATGGGTATCTTGACGGAGGCGTTGCCGCCTGGAAGCAGGCCGGGTTTCCTGTGGCGACCATTTCGCAGATGACGGCAGGCGAGCTCGACGCGCGGTTGAAGGCCCACGAGGTGCAGGTGCTCGACGTACGGCGCGAGCCCGAGTGGGATGCCGGTCACATTGAGAGCGCGACCTGGTGGCCGCTCGACAACTTCAGAGTCTCTCCGCCAGAGATTGATCAGGATGCGCCCATCGCGGTTCACTGCAAGGGCGGATATCGCAGCATGATTGCCAGCAGCCTGCTGCAGCGCGCGGGTTTTAAGCACGTGATCAATGTGATTGGTGGATTCGACGCCTGGCAGCAGGCGAAGCTGCCCACCATGAGCGCGAAGCCGGTTGAGGTCTGAAGCGCAGCCTATGGCCACAGCGGACCTCAGGGGCTAGAGCAGTTCTCGATTTGCTGTATAGGGAAGGCAGGAACGGGAAGGGCTCGGCTTCAGCCGTGCCGCCAGGAGCTGCAACGGGTTTCGGCTTTAGCCGCTGAGGGTGCACACTCTACACCATCGCGAGAACTGCTCGAACGCCGCTGGGAAATGTCATTAAACGGTTGAACTTAAGGTTCAGCACTCCGAGGTGTACCTCGGTCCCCTTCACCGCGAACCGCCACTGGCAGAAGGTCAGGCTGGTGTGCGTGGAGCGCTGACCGTAGAACACGGTTTGGACAAGGCGACCTTCCAGTCGCCTTTCCATGTCTTGGTGAGGAAGCGCGGGCAGGTCTCTCACGATGATGCAGCTCGTACCTCGGTCAACGAGCGTAATGGAGATTTTTCGCCAAGTCACGAATCGTCGCCATCTACTTTTGCTGCGGGATCACCACTACGCCTCCACTCCAGTTTGGGAGGTGTAGCGCGGCGGGGGCTTTATAGGCCCAAAACAAGAGTACTTCTGACTTCTTGAGTACGCTTGAATCGCCGATGACATACCGCAAGTCAACATCTCCTGTTAGCGTTTCGCCCGGTTTCACCGATATTTCCTTCCATCCGGGGTCCGATACCGGAAGCAGCAGTTCAACAGGTTCTTCATTCGGCGTCGCGGCTGCGAACACCATGCTGTACCTGTAGCCCCACGGCAAATCGTAGCGATTGATCCTAATTGTTGTCGTAGCGCCGGACGTGAGTGTCACCCGTAAATGAAGCGGTTTCTCGTGGCTCAGCGCAACTTCGACTCCCGGCTTTGGTGGGTCTTGGGTGAATCCGAGGTTTGAAAGAGTGGCAAGAAACAGAGCCGCTACGCAGACTGTACGCATACTCTATTAGACACCGGAGGGTCTGGCGGAGCACGATTACAGCCGTAACTAATGAAATCAGGCCATTTCACTCGTTGACACGGTCGCGGGTGTAGTCCGGGGGTTGAGCGAGCGCCTCCAAGTTGATGAATAGGCGCTGGGACGGTTTAATGACACTTCCCAGGGGGTAAAGCCCGCGAAACTGAAGGATGGTTTCGGCACGGCTGAAGCCGTGCCCTTCCCACGAACCCTTTCTACGATCTCCTAACGGACCTTTCTGCCACATGGAAAGCCCCACGTCTCGCAAAAGACGCGAGACATGGGGCACCCGGCTGAGAGCTGACAGCTGAGAGCCGACAGCCTTCCCCGTGCGATCTCAATCACATCCGGTCTTCCGCTGTGTAGAATAAACTCCGGCGATCTCGTGCTCCCATTTTCTGCACGAAAAAACAATTCCTCTGCGTCGAGGTTCTCATGGCCGATAAAGCCGTTGGCGATACTCAGGGCCCCAACATCGATTCCATTCTGAACGAGCAGCGCAAGTTCGAATGCCCGCCCGAATTCAGCAAGCAGGCCCACATCAAGAGCCTGGAAGAATACGAGCGCCTCTACAAGGAATCGGTCGACGACCCGGACAAGTTCTGGTCGCGCATTGCCAGCGAACTGCACTGGTTCAAGAAGTGGGACAAAGTTCTGGAATGGAATTGCCCCT
>JADGNP010000034.1 GCA_017883425.1 Candidatus Sulfotelmatobacter sp.
AGCAACTTGAAAGCAGGTCTCGCAACTTTGCTGGCGGCGGTTCAGAAAGCTCTGTAGTTTCTGTGGGTGACGGATGCGAGGGCAGGATGCCCTCGCGACAGCCGGCGGGACGCCGGCGCTACGGTTTAGGAGCGAAGCATGCGATTGGGAATGGTAGGTCTGGGGCGCATGGGCGCGAACATGACACGGCGCCTGATGCGCGGCGGACATCAGCTTGTAGTCTCCGATCTCAGCGCTGACGCCGTAAAGCAACTGGCGGGCGAGGGCGCGGGTGGATCCACGTCACTCGAAGACCTGATTGCCAAGCTGACGCCTCCGCGCGCGGTGTGGATCATGGTCCCCGCGGGTGGTCCGACCGAAGCAACGGTGCAGAAACTGGCGCAGCACATGCAGGCAGGCGACGCCATCATCGACGGCGGCAACTCGTATTTCAAAGATGATGTGCGCCGATCGAATGAACTGAAGAGCAAGGGCATTCACTACATCGACGTGGGCACCAGCGGTGGCGTGTGGGGATTGGAGCGCGGGTACTGCATGATGATTGGCGGTCCAAAAGAAGCGGTGCAGAGGCTCGATCCCATTTTCAAAACGCTGGCGCCGGGCAAGGGCGACATTCCGCGAACTCCGGGACGAGAAAGACTTGGTGGCACCGCGGAAGATGGCTATATTCACTGCGGTCCGTCGGGCTCCGGGCACTTCGTGAAGATGGTGCACAACGGCATTGAGTACGGCATCATGCAGGCCTACGCGGAAGGTTTCGACATCTTCAAGAACGCAACCTGCAAAGATTTACCCGAGGACATGCGTTACGACCTGAATCTGCCGGACATTGCGGAAGTGTGGCGGCGCGGCAGCGTGGTCAGTTCCTGGCTGCTCGACCTGACGGCGATGGCGCTGACAGAGAATCCGTCGCTCTCCGAATACGAAGGCTTCGTGCAGGATTCGGGCGAAGGCCGCTGGACGATTCAGGCGGCGCTCGAAGAAGCCGTGCCTGCGGATGTGTTGACCGCGGCGTTGTACGTGCGTTTCCGCTCGCGACAGCAGCACACCTTCGCGGAAAAGATGCTCTCCGCCATGCGGCAGAAGTTCGGTGGACACGTGGAATTGGGCGCAACGAAACCAGCAAAAGCGACGAAGACCGCGCCGCCAGCAATCAAGAAACCGCAGACTCCGCCGCGAGGTTTGCAGAAAGTGCGGAGAAAGAGCTCCAGCATGAGCTGAAGCGGCCGTTCACAGCATGGTTAACTCCGGTTAACGATTTTCAGAGGACCTATTCATGGCTGAACCAGCGGAACAACCGACAGCGGCGCCGCCGCGCATCGGCAAGCAGGGCGATCCCTGCGTCATGGTGATCTTCGGAGCAGCCGGCGATCTGACGGGACGCATGCTGATTCCGGCGCTCTACAACCTGGCGCGGGCCGGACTGCTTTCCCAAGAGTTCGCCGTGGTGGGCGTAGCGCGCGCTCAGATGTCGAACGATGAATTCCGAAAACGAGTCCATGACGACGTCAAAGCGTACTGCGGGGAATGCGTGGAAGACGATCTCTGGGAGTGGTTCACGCGCCGTTTCTACTACTTTGCCGGGGATTTCAACGACGACAAGCTGTACCCGCAACTCAAGGATTTTCTCAACAAGGTGGATCAGGAGCACTCGGCCCACCAGAACTTCTTCTATTACCTCGCCACCGCCCCCAGTTTCTTCGGGCCGATCGTGCAGAAGCTCTCTGCCGCCGGCTTGATGGAACAGGTCAACAGCCACTGGCGGCGGGTGGTCATCGAGAAGCCCTTCGGCCACGATCTGGAGTCGGCCAAAGCGCTGAACCAGCAACTGCTCAAGGAAGCCGACGAAAAACAGATCTACCGCATCGATCATTATCTGGGCAAGGAGACGGTGCAGAACATCATGGCATTCCGTTTCGCCAACGGAATTTTTGAGCCGGTCTGGAACCGCCGCTATATCGATCACGTGCAGATCTCGGTGGCGGAGACCGTGGGTGTGGAGGGACGCGGAACCTATTTTGATCACGCCGGCTCTTTACGCGACATGGTGCCCAACCACATCATGCAGCTCATCAGCCTGACCGCCATGGAGCCGCCGATTTCCTTCGACGCCAACGCGGTGCGCGATGAGCAGGCCAAAATTCTCCACGCCATCCAACCCATGAGCGACGAAGAGGTCCTGAGCCGCAGCGTGCGCGGCCAGTACGGCGACGGGACCGAAGACGGCAAGCGAGTCACGTCCTATCGCGCCGAACCCGATGTTCCTGCCGATTCGCGGACCGAGACTCTCGTCGCGATGAAGCTGCTCATCGACAACTGGCGGTGGGCGGACGTCCCGTTCTACCTGCGCACGGGAAAGCGGATGCCGGTGCGCAACACCCATATCGTGATACAGTTTCGGCGGGCGCCATTCGTGCTGTTCCGCGACACGCCCGTCGAACACCTGATGCCAAATCAACTGGTGCTGCACATTCAACCCGAAGAAGGAATCTCGCTGCAATTCGCCGCCAAGGTTCCGGGCCCGGTCATGCGCCTGGGCACGGTCGACATGAATTTCGAATATCAGGCATACTTCGGCAAGCAGCCCAGCACCGGCTACGAGCGGCTGCTGCATGACTGCATGATCGGCGATCAGACGCTGTTTCAGCGCGCCGACATGGTGGAAGCAGGCTGGTCGGTGGTCAACCCGGTGCTCGATCTTTGGAAGGCGCTGCCGCCCCGGAATTTCCCCAACTATGCGTCCGGCACTTGGGGACCGAAGGAGGCCGACGATCTGCTGGAACGCGACGGCCGCCGCTGGAGGAACTTCGAGAAATGATTCTGGCCGGCGATATTGGTGGCACCAATGCTCGGCTGGCTTATTTTCAATCCCAGAACGGACATTTGCGCCTGGTCTCGGAGCGCACCTTCCCCAGCCGCGAGCACAGTGAACTCGGGGAAATTGTGAGCCAGTTCCTGGATGAGTCCGGCACCCGTCCGGAAGCGGCGTGCTTTGGGATCGCGGGTCCGGTGCGCAATGGCCGCGTCGAGACTTCGAATCTGCCTTGGGTAGTGGAACAATCGCGGCTGGCAAAACAGATTCATCTTCCTGCCACGCTGCTGATCAACGATCTGGAAGCCAGCGCCTGGGGCATCGGAGCGCTGGCCCCCGGGGACCTCGTTCCCTTGAACCGGGTAAGCGGGCCTGCCGTGGGCAACCAGGCAGTGATCGCGCCGGGAACGGGTTTGGGCGAGGCCGGGCTGTTCTGGGACGGAAGCCGGCACCACGTTTTCGCCTGCGAAGGCGGACACACCGACTTTGGTCCTCAGGGAGACTTGCAGATCGAGTTGGTGCGCTTCCTCCAAGCGCGCTTTGGACATGTCAGTTACGAGCGCATCCTTTCCGGCCCCGGCCTGGTAAATGTTTACGAATTCCTGCGCGACAGCGGAGGCGGAAAGGAATCTGCGGAGTTTGCTGCCGCTCTGAAGAAAGGCGACCCTGCTGCGGTGATTTCGCGGGCGGCGCTCGATGGCACTCAAGTTCTGGCGGAGAAAGCGCTGGATGTGTGGATCTCGGTCTACGGCGCGGAGGCCGCCAATCTAGCTCTCAAGGTAATGGCCACCGGAGGCCTGTTCCTGGCCGGCGGTATTTCTCCCAAGATTCTTGCCAAGCTGACTGGCCCGCTGTTCATGCAGTCTTTCCTCGAGAAGGGCCGGTTGCGGCCGCTGCTGGAATCGATCCCAGTACAGGTCGTCACCAACGAGAAGGCTGGACTGCTCGGAGCGGCGCGCTGCGCAGCCGTCCGGGGCAAGAGTTGAGCCCAAAGAACTGAGTGACGTCCATTGAGTTCCTCCGTCGATATTCGAACCCTGACCACCCCGCAGGAGTTGTTCGAGGCGGCGGCGGAAGAAGTGGTGCGCGCCGCCAATGAAGCAGTAGCACAACGTGGACGCTTCACCATCGCCCTGCCGGGCGGATCGACCCCCAAGAACCTCCTCAATTTACTGGCCACGAATGCCCGCACTGTCTTGCCCTGGGATCGCACGTTTTTTTTCTGGGGCGATGAACGGCATGTGCCTCCCACCGATCCCGACAGCAACTACCGCATGGCGGAAGAGACCATGCTGTCGAAGATTCCGGTGGCTGCGGGAAATGTGTTCCGGATGGCCGCGGAAAATCCCGACGCCGCAGCCGCCGCGGAGGCCTACGAGCAGACGCTCCGGAAGTTCTTCCAGCTGGGACCGGGAGAGGTTCCGATCTTCGATCTGATCCTTCTCGGCATGGGCCCGGATGGACATACCGCTTCGCTCTTCCCCGGCAGTGCCGGGTTGCAGGAGAAATCGCGCCTCGTGATCGCCAACTGGGTCGACAAGCTGAAGGCCAGCCGCCTTACCCTGACTCTCCCGGTTCTGAATGCGGCGCGCTGCGTGGCGTTTCTGGTCAGCGGAACAGACAAAGCCACCGTACTCCGGGCGGTGTTGGAAGAGGACGTTCCGGGCGAGCAGTATCCCTCAAAGCTGGTACGGCCAAGCGCGGGCAAACTGATCTGGTTCGTGGATCGAGCCGCGGCCAGCGAGCTTTCGACCAAGAGCTGAGCTCCTGAGAACCTACCCGCGCCAATCGCCGATTTCCTTCAAACCCTTGCCGCGCGCATGCTCGAAAAGCCGCACGCGATGGCGGGAGTGTTCAAACTCATGGATGTCGGCCCATACCTCGGCTTGCCAGCCCTGGTCATGGGCGGCCGATTCGCCGCAGGTGGCGCAACGAGTATGGAGCGTAACCGGGATAGCCTCGACACCAACCGGGGTGGCCCCAGGTAGTTCCACGAAGATACAGCGGACTTCCTGAATCTCTTCGTCCTCGCCGAGAATGTGCTCGTAGCGCAGCAGGTATCCGAAACCGAGCTTCTTGGCTTCAGACTCGGCCTCCGTGCGGGTGTGAAAGGGGCCGTACTCCGCTCGCAGTTGTTCGGTGGAGTCACATGCCATCCAGAAAATCTCTTTGTACGCCATCGCGGATTCGCCCCGGGGTCGCGAGCCGACTCGTGGCTGCTGTTGAGCCCGCTCTTGCAGATCAACTCTCATGGGGCAATTCTGATGCCGTTATGCAGGCTCCCGCAATTGATTGCCGGACATAGGGTTAGCAGATCGCAGGGGTTCCGGGAGCAGTCATGATCGTGAAAGGTTTTGCAGACTTTGGAAGCGAGCGGTTCAAGACTTGCGAAAGGCAGAGGCCCGTAGCGCCTCTGCCTGTAAAAGTGCCGATAAGAACGTACATGGCGAAGCCTGCCAAGACATGTATGGTCTTGGGATGTAGCTGCGTTCGTGGCCTAGTCGGCCCCGACCGCCTGGCTGTACGCCATGCCGGGACGCTCGGATTCGGCGGGCCAGTCCCTTCCGCCGTGGCTGGCCACGTACATGGCCAATTCCAGCCGGCTCCAGACGCCAAGTTTGTCAAATGCGCTGCGCAAATGGTTCTTGATGACCTGTTCGGTGGTGCCAACGATCTTGCCGATTTCGCGATTGGTCAGACCTTCCCAGACCAAAATCGAGATCTGAATTTCCTTCGGGGTGAGGCGCTCACAAGGTGTCATGACTGTGCCTCCTCTTTCGTGAATATCGCAATCGCCAGCTTCACGCGCTTGCGGCCCTCGCGGATTCCGGCACGCAAGAACAGCGTGCGCAAGTGTTGTTTTACGGTGCGCGGGCTGATGTTGAGCTGGCCCGCAATCTCTTTGTTGCTGCAGCCCTGCACGAGCAGGTTCAAGACCTGCTGGTCCCGGGGTGTGACTTTGACTTGATCCAGGTCGATCACGGTTGGTTTCCTCCTGCTTGCTTGCGATTACACTCGTCTTCGCAGGTAGCACGGCTTTCGCCAATTCTTCGCACCCTTCGCCTCCCACGCGCTAAGTACTTTGGGGCGTAGTACTTTTAGCGACAAGCCGTGGTTTTCATGTGGCTTTCAGGAATCCCGTGGTAGGCTTACGAGTTCCAAATCGGTCCAGCATGTGGCCCATGAAGAGAGTTGCACTTCACATTTTTGTTCGCCGGCGGTGCTTGTGGCAGTCCTTCGCCGCATCCCAACGCCGGGCTTCCGCTTCGCCACGCTGCCTCAGCGATCCCCTTGGTGCTCAAGAACTTTCATCGTTATGCAATCGCCCGCCTTCATTTCGAGGTGACCCCGTGAAGACACATCAGATCAACCTGGTTGTGGCGAAGAAAACGCCCTCCCATATCGGCCCCGACTCGAAACGCTGGATTTTCATTTTGGTCCTTCTGGCCCTTGGAGGCTCGAGTTTTGCACAGGTGACGTTAACGGCGCAGGCTCAGAGCGCGAGCGCCACCCCCACTTCGGGGGCTCCGATCACCATCACGCTGCAGGATGCCCTGCAGCGGGCTCGCCTCAACGATCCCCAATACCGCTCGGCCATCACCGATCTCGGTCTGGCCCGCGAAGATCGAGTGCAGGCCCGCGCCGGACTGCTGCCGAACCTGAACTACAACAACTCGTTCATCTACACTCAAGGCACCGGCCCGCTTCCCGTGAACTGCGCAACCAACACGCTGGGATGCCCCACTTCCAAGTTCATCGCCAACAATGGCGTGCATGAGTACATCAGCCAGGCGGACGTGCACCAGGCCCTCTCCCTCACCAATTTTGCGGACTATCGCCGCTCCTCCGCCGCTCTGGCGCAGGCGCGAGCCAAGGCCGAGATCGCCACCCGCGGACTCGTGGTCACCGTGACCCAGTCGTACTACGGACTGGTCGTGGCCCAGCGCAAATATTCGACCGCGCAGCGCGCTGCCGCCGAGGCGGCGCACTTTCTCGACATCAGCCAGAAGCTGGAGAGCGGCGGCGAAGTCGCGCACGCCGACGTCATCAAGGCGCGGATTCAGGCCCAGCAGCGGCAGCGTGACCTGCAGGAAGCTCAGCTCGGCATGGAGCGCAGCCGCCTCGATCTGGCCGTGCTGCTGTTTCCGGATTTCAATCAGGACTTCGCCGTCGTCGATGACCTGCAGACTCCCGAGCCGTTGCCCACTTTCGCCGAAGTGGAAACGTCGGGCAAGAAGAACAATCCCGATCTGCGCGCGGCGCTGGCGGCATTCGAAGTCGCCAATCACGAGGTTACGGCGGCCTGGGGTGGCCTGTTGCCGGCGTTGAGTGTCGATTACTTTTACGGCATCGATTCGAACAAATTCGCCATCCGGAACGACGGAGTGCGTAACATCGGTTATTCCGCCGTGGCCACCTTGCAGATTCCGATTTTCAGTTGGGGCTCAGATCGCAGCAAGCTGAAGCAGGCTGAACTCCGCCGGGACCAGGCGCACGTTGAGTTGACCTTCGCGCAACGGCAGTTGCTCAGCCACCTGCGCCAGTTCTACAGTGAGGCCGAGACCGCGCGCTCGGAAATGGAGTCGCTATTCAGTTCTGCCGAACTGGCCGCCGACAGCATGCGGCTCACGACCTTGCGCTACCAGGCAGGAGAATCCACCGTGCTCGAAGTGGTCGATGCGCAAAACACTCTGACCCAGGCCCGCAACGCGTACGATGATGCCCAGGCGCGTTTTCGCCTCGCCGTGGCAAACTTACAGACTCTGACAGGAACCTTCTAGCCGCATGAGAATGACGCTCATCGAAACCGCAACCCCGCCAAACCGTGATCGCAAACCCGGTACCTTGGGCCGCTGCATGCTCGCACTTGCCGGTCTGGCGACGGTCGCGGGTGCGCTCACTACGGTGGGCTGCTCGTCTGCCAAGGGCGACAAGGAACCGACGGTGACGGTGCAGGTGGCAGCCGTCGAAAAAACCACGATTCAGCACACCATCAACACACAAGCGATTCTGTTTCCGCGGCAGCAGGCCGCGATTGTTCCTAAGATCAGCGCTCCGGTGCAGAAGTTTCTGGTAAAGCGCGGCAGCCCGGTTCGCGAGGGACAGCTGCTGGCCGTGCTCGAGAACCGCGATCTGAGTGCCGTGGCCCAGGAAAACAAAGGCTCCTACGCGCAGGCGCAAGCCGCCTATGAGACGACCACCGCCGCCAGTCTGCCAGAGGAGATCCAGAAGGCCGAGGCCGACGCGCAGCAGGCCCAGCAGGCGCTCGATGCCCAGGAGAAGGTCTTCCAGAGCCGCCAGCAACTCTTCGAGCAAGGCGCACTGCCGCGGAAGGAACTCGACCAGTCGCGGGTTGATATCACGCAAGCGCGCAATCAGTATGCAATCGCCAAAAAGCACCTGGACGCGCTCATGGCCATCGGCAGGCAACAAGCGCTCAAATCCGCCGCAGGACAATTGGAATCGGCCAAGGGCAAATATCTGGGAGCGCAGGCGCAACTCAGCTACTCGGAAATTCGCAGTCCGATTGACGGCGTCGTCACGGACCGTCCACTCTACCCGGGCGAAATGGCAGCGGCGGGCACTGCCCTGCTGACGGTGATGGATATTTCCTCGGTCATCGCCAAAGCGCACATCCCGCAGAATGATGCTGCGGCCTTGAAAATCGGGGACAAAGGCACCATGACCGTGCCCGGCATCGAAGAACCCATCGAAGGCAACGTCACGATCGTAAGTCCCGCGCTTGATCCCAACAGCACCACCGTCGAAATCTGGCTTGAGGCCAAGAACCCCAAGCACGCATTGAAGCCGGGGACGAGCGTGCAACTCGCGCTCACAGCGCAGACGGTGAAAGACGCTCTGGTCGTTCCGGCGAACTCCGTCCTCACCACGCCAGAAGGAGCCACCACAGTTATGCTGGCAGGCTCGGATGGCCGCGCTCATCAGAAAGCGGTCAAACTCGGCATCCGCAACGGCGACGACGTGCAGATTCTCGAAGGCGTCACCGCCAGCGACAAAGTGGTGGCCTCTGGCGCCTACGGACTTCCCGACAATACCAAGATCAAAATCGAAGCTGCCGAAGCCCCTGCGAAAGGATCGTCTGAGGGATCCAAAGCTCCCAGTGAGGGATCCAGTGAAAAATAACCGCCGCGGAGAATCTGCGTGAACTCACCGTCGGCCGGTCGCTCGAGTGACCAACCTTCGACTGACCATCATTCGATGGACCAGCATTGGATTGCCCAGCACTCCAGGCCGGTCATCTTCCTGATTCTGACGCTCGGGCTGTTGGGCGCGTATCTCGCCTTCACCATCCCGGTGTCGGTGTTCCCCTCGACGGATTTCCCCCGTGTGCTGATCGCGGTCGATAACGGCGTCATGCCCATCGATCAAATGACGGTCACCGTGACCCGGCCCATCGAAGAAGCCGTCAACAGCGTGCCCGGGCTGCTCACCGTGCGCTCCATCACCAGCCGTGGGTCCGCCGAGGTCGATCTCTTCTTCCGCTGGGACATCGACATGTTCCAGACGCTGCAATACGTCAACGCCGCCATTTCGCGAGTGCAGCCTGAGCTTCCTCCCACCGTAAAGATCGAGGCCCACCGCCTGACTTTCGCCGCGTTTCCCGTCATCGGCTACAGCCTGACCTCCGACAGCATGCCGCAAACCAAGCTGTGGGAGATGGCAACCTATGAAATGAAGCCGCGGCTCAACCGTCTGGAAGGCGTCTCCACCGTGATCGTGCAGGGCGGACAAGAGCCTGAATTTCACATCACGCCGGATCCGGCGAAGCTTCTCACCGCGGGCGTCACCGTGTCGGACATCCTGGACGCCGTGCGGCGCACCAATCTTGTTGACTCCCCGGGATTGCTGGAGCGCAATCATCAGCTCTATCTCGGCCTGGTCAACGGCCAGGTACGTACGCCCGAGGAAATCGCGAACGCGGTGGTCAAGAATACCCCCACGGGCATTCCTGTGAGGATCGGCGATGTGGCCAGCGTGGCTCCGGGCGTGAAGCCCGTCTATACCGTTGTCACCGCAAACGGCAAGCCCGCGGTGCTTCTGAACATCAATCGCCAGCCCGATGGAAACACCGTACAGGTCGCGCAAGAAGTCCACGACGAAATCGAACGCCTCCGCAAGACGCTGCCGCTCGGAGTTCAGATCCAGCCGTTCTATGACCAGTCGATCATCGTAAGCGAATCCATTAGGAGCGTGCGCGACGCCATTCTCTTAGGGCTGATTCTGGCATCCATCATCCTGGTGGTGTTCCTGCGCGACTGGGGAACCTCGCTGGTCGCGGGCCTGGTGATTCCCGTGACCGTCATGGTCACATTCATCGTCCTGAAGATGATGGGGCAGACCTTCAACCTGATGACACTCGGCGGTCTCGCCGCTGCTGTGGGACTGGTTATCGATGACGCCATTGTCGTGGTAGAAAACATCGTCCTGCATCGCGACGCGGGGCAAGGACGGCTGGAGGCCATCCAGAGTGCACTGAGAGAAATCACGGTTCCCCTGATCGGGTCGACCATCACACCGGTTGTCGTTTTCATTCCGCTGATCGTGATCACCGGCGTCACCGGAGTTTTCTTCCGCGCGCTGGCAGTGACCATGACGGTGTCGCTGCTGACGTCGCTGGGACTCGCTGTAACCTGGACTCCGACTCTGAGCCAATACTTCATCAAGGGACGGCACGAGAAGGAAGGTTCCCAACCGGAATCTGAACTTCCTCAGACCGCAGATTCTCCGGCGCCGAATGGGGCCGAGATCCCAGCCGAAAACGACAACGCGATGAAGTTGCTCGCTGCGGAGGAAGAACACCTCGGCGGCTTTTTCCTTCGTGTCGTGAACTTCCATGAACGCTGGTTGCGGCGCGCTCTCGAGCGGCCTCGGCTTCTCCTCATCTTCAGCGCCGGGCTGATCGTCGCTTCCTATCTTTGCTACAGCTTTTCTGGTTCCGACCTGCTGCCCGAGATGGACGAGGGCGGATTCGTCCTCGACTACATCATGCCCGCGGGCAGCTCGCTGGCAGAAACCAACCGCGTTCTCAGTCACATCGAACAAATGCTTCGCGAAGTTCCTGAAGTGGAGAGTACGTCGCGGCGCACCGGCCTGCAGCTCGGCCTGGCTGCGGTCACGGAAGCCAATACGGGCGACGTTCTGGTAAAGTTGAAAGCCAAACGCAAGCGGGATATTGAAGACATCATCTCCGACGTGCGTGCCGATATCAAGCAGCAGGAGCCCGCCCTCGACATCGAGTTCATCCAGGTTCTTCAGGACATGATCGGCGATCTCACCTCGGCTCCAGAACCGATCCAGATCAAACTCTTCTCGCAGGACCCCAAGCAACTGGAACAATGGGCGCCCAAGGTGGCCGAGGCCATTGGCAAGATCAAAGGCGTGGTGGACATCCTGAATGGGATTGAGAACACCATCAGCGGCCCAGCAGTCACTTTCCAAGTTGACCCAAGCGTAGCGGCCCGAGCCGGATTCACCGCCGAGGAAGTCGCTCTCGATGCTTCGGCCATCCTCGAGGGCGAACCTGCGCCCACGCCCGTCGTGGCCAACGATCGTGCCTACACCCTGCGGGTGCGTTTTCCGGCCGCCAACCGCGCATCGCTGGAAGCCATGCGCGATACCCTGCTGATCAGCAGCACCGGCCACACGGCCACCCTGGGCGCGCTCTCGGCGGTGGTTGAAAATCCCGGGCAGACCGAGGTTCGCCGCGAAAACCTGCAACGCGACGTGGCAGTGACCGCTCGCTTGGAGGGCAGAAGCTTGGGCAGCGGCATGGCCGACGTGCAAAAAGTCGTGGCTGGTCTGCACATCCCATCCAGCATTCGGGTGGTATATGGCGGAACCTACGAGGAACAGCAGCGCTCGTTCCATGACCTGGTCATCGTGCTGATCCTTGCAGTCCTGCTGCTGTTCATTGTGTTGCTGTTTGAGTTTGGAACCTTCGCGGCGCCGGTCGCCATTCTTTCGTCGGCGTTGCTCTCGACCTCCGGCGTTTTCATCGCGCTGCTGATTACGCGCACTACCTTCAATATCTCCTCGTTCATGGGGATGATCATGGTGATCGGCATCGTGGCCAAGAACGGCATCCTGCTGCTCGACGCCGATCAGAAGATGCGCGCCTTGGGCCTTCCCACCGAAAACGCGATGCTGCAAGCCGGACGCCGGCGGTTGCGTCCCATCGTCATGACGGCCCTGGCTACAGTCGCGGGTATGCTGCCGCTGGCCTTCGCGATCGGCGCCGGATCGCAGATGCTGCAACCTCTCGCCATCGCGGTCATTGGCGGCGTTCTCATTTCCATGGTGCTCTCGCTCATCATCACTCCCGCGGTGCACTTCTATCTCAGCGGCAAGAGTGAATCCTCCGCCGGGGATCCGTCTACCGCATCTGAGTAGGGAAAATGCCCGAGCGGGCGTGCAGATTCCTGCAACTGAGGGTGGTTACTGGAAGGTGGTTACCAGGCGCTGCCTTGCCATCCTGCGCTCATAAGAACACTCGCAAGTCTGCGCGTCTGGCGGTAAACTATTGGCAGATTTGAGGGCCCCGCCTGCCAAGGAGCCCAAGGTATTCGATCCTCCTGAAGCTCATTTCCCCCGCTGGAACCACCTTGGCGCTCTGTGCTGGCGCGGGACTTGCACTAGAATAGGCGCATTCCCGCCAGATACCGGGCTGCGCGATGGGACGGTTTCCACTGGTGGAAAAAGAAATCGTGTCCGCGGAAAAAGACAAACCAGTTCTCGACGAGCAGACGCTCGCAAAGCTGCTGGAAGCGGCTTATGTGCTGCAAGAGCACAACCGCGAACTGCAGGAGATGGAACTGGGCCTCGAGCTGAAGAGAGATCAGCTTGAAGCGGAAGAGCGGTCCGCCCCCACCTCGCGTCAAGGCGCGCCGCAAACGCAAGAGGCCGAGCCGCCTGCCAACACCGATTACACCTTCACCTTGGCGAAAATCGTCGAGACCCAGCACCAGATTCAGGTTCGTCATCTGGATCTGGAAAGCGCGATGTCGTTGGTGGCTGAGCGCCTGACCCAGATCGCCCGGGCAAGCGGTGCTGCGATTGGCATCCTCGACGGCAAAAAGCTTCACTACCGGGCGGCCGCCGGTCTCCTGACGCTCCCCGCGGGAACCGATGTTCCCATGGAAAAAGCGCTCTGCACCGCCTGCCTTCGGACCGGGCAGGTCTTCCGCTGTGCCGACGTCAATCCCGAATTCCTTCTCGATACGGAAGAGTGCCGCCGCCGCGGCATCCAGTCGCTGATCGCGGTTCCGGTTTTTCATGATGGCGGAGTCACCGGGGGCTTGGAGCTCTACTACCCCACCACGCAGGCATTCACCGAGCAGGATGTTCACACCTGCCAACTCATGGCCGGATTGGTCACCGAAGCGCTGGCCCGGGACGAAGAAGCCACCTCGAAGAAATCGCTCGCGACCGAACGTGCCGTAATGCTGGAAGCTTTGGAAAAACTGAAGCCGAATCTCGCGGCGCTGGTCGACCGGCCGGCAGCCAAAGATTCCGCAGCCAGAACAGGCGCTCCGGCAGCGGCTACGTCCACTTTCGTCTGCCGTAAGTGCGGGCACAAGCTCGTAGGGGAGGAGCAGTTCTGCGGAAACTGCGGAACGCCGCGCAGCAGCGACTATGAAGCACCCAGCATGCAGAGCAAGGTGGCGTCTCTGTGGCATATGCAGGAGGCAATGAAAAAGAGCCCTCCGGCGGATCCTGCGAATAGCGGACCCGCTCACCAGGAGTCATGGGTAAACAATGATCGTAGCCACTTCGAGAAGTCACTTACCGATTCGCTCGAAGAGCAAATGCCCGAGCTCTTTGAATCGGCCGAACGGCCGGGTGCCAAGACGGCCGAGTCCACGCCATTGGACGGAGCACGGGTAAGCGCAGAGTTCGAGGACTCTGTACTTTCGGATCTTGAAATTCCTCTGGAAACCAGCCCGGAAGATGAGATTCAAGCGCCGCAATCGACCGCCCTCGCAAAACAGGAACACACCGCAGCCTGGAGTTCCGCCGCAACCGCCCGTGACTTCCTGGAGCAACTGGCCCCGACCCCACAGCCCGGGGGCGTGGCCCGGTTCTGGAATGCCAGGCGAGGCGACATCTACCTGGCAATCGCGGTGATCCTGGTGGCTGGAGTCTTTCGCTGGGGAATCTGGTCCAACCATTCAGTCAGTGCTACGGGCGACCCAGCTGCGGCCGCGAGCCACCGCAGGCCCGCTCCCGACGCTGGCCTCTCGCTGTTGGATAGGATGCTCATTGGCTTGGGCCTGGCCGAAGCGCCCCCGGCGCCGGAATACAAGGGCAATCCGGATACCCAGGTTTGGGTCGATCTCCATACCGCACTTTACTATTGCCCAGGAGCCGATCTGTACGGTAAGACCCCAAAGGGAAAATTCACCTCTCAGCGGGATGCGCAATTCGACCAGTTCGAGCCCGCCTACCGCAAGACCTGCGACTGAAAGCACGCTGTCGAGCCTCCACCTCCGCTTTCCGCGTCGTTTAATTTGACAACCCTCGGCCACCGGAGTGCAATCATACATGTAGGTTTCGCCCACGAATTCTGATGAGTCTTCGTTAAACCGGAGAACCCTATTTGCCGCGTCCAACCGACCATCCCGACGGACCCAGCACCTTGCCGGCGCCCGAGTTGAACCCGCTGCTCAATCCAGTCCTGGGGGAAAATATGGGCCGGTGGGCTGAGGTTTATTTCACGAGTCCGCCGGAAAAACGTGAGCAGGCAGTGCTCGAGCTTCTGCGTAAGCTGCAAGCGGAAAAACCCGCGCGCGAAGACGACATGGTCACGTCTCCGTCATCGGTCCAAGAGCAACCCCCGGAGCCGGGGGTCGCTCCCGCCTCGCAGATTGCGGAGGTTCAGCAGAAGCTGGTGCGCTGTCACGCGTGCGGACAGGAGAATCCCGCATCGCACAGATTTTGTGGCATGTGCGGAAAACCTGTGGGCGAACAAGGGACGGCGGCCGGTCCTCATATTGCCGATCTTCATATCGCCGATCCTCACGTCGAGGATATGCCGATCGAGGATCTGCCTCAGGATGAACTCGCTCCAGCGGTGCAGAGCAACGAATCGCAGTCCGTTCCGTCTGAGGACGCTGTCTACGAACCGGCGCTGAGCACGAATGAGTTGTCGCTATTCCAAGCCGGCCGCCGCGACGATCGTACAGCCGGGATATTTGATTCTGCGCCCACGTCCGGGTCATACCGCGTTTATGTCGGGATCGCCCTGGCGATTGTGATTTTCGCTCTTGCCTACATAGCGTGGCGCAGTGCACAAGCCACATCGCAAAGCTCGCACGTGGCACCGCAAGCTCCGCCCGCGGTGACCACTCAGCCCGCCGCACCGGCACCGACTCCGCCGGAGGCATCGAAGCCTGAGACACCAGATCGAACTCTGTCGCCAAACGAGCAAGCAGCCGTCCCGTCACCTGCAGATCCAGCGAGCGAGCAAGCAGACGCGAAGACCAACGGAGAAACGACAGCTCAGCCCGCACCGCCCCCGACTCCAACCCCCGAGAAGAACCCACAGGCGGAAACTCTGGCGGGAAACGGCGCCGAAGAACTCGCCTTGGCGCAACGTTATCTGAACGGAACCAATGGCCAGGAACGCAACGGCGCTGAGGCGGCGAAGTGGCTGTGGAAGGCCGTCGCCAAAGAGAATGCCGATGCCACGCTCCTTCTATCCGATCTGTACTTGAAGGGTGACGGAGTTGGAAAGAACTGCGATCAGGCGCGTGTGTTGCTCGACGCCGCAGCACGCCGGGGAATGAAAGACGCCGGAGAACGGCTGCGGCATCTTCAAGCTTTTGGTTGCGAGTGATTCGGAAAGCGCGAGAGGCCGGTTCAAATGCCGCCTTGGACGCCGCATTCCACGCAGCGGCGCCCCAGGGCAGCAGACTCCAACGACAATCTACTGAGTTACCAGCACCGACGGACTTCGCCGCGACTCATACCAAAGCGCGAGTTCGACGCGATTCCAAAGTCCAAGTTTGTCGTAGATGACCCGCAGGTAGTTCTTCACCACATGCTCCGTCGTGCCGATGGCTTCCGCTACTTCGCGGTTCTTCAGGCCTTCGGCAACAAGCTGGATGACTCGGTGTTCACGTTCACTGGGGACACAGGTCCCATAGCGTCCAATTGCAGACATGCTTGCCTCCGGTACAACAGGGTCGCGAGCTTCACTCGCTTGATACCGTCGGTAATTCCAAAACGAAGAAATAACCGGTTGAAATGGGCCTTCACGGTACGCCGCGCCATCTTGAGCTGACTGGCAATTTCGGCATTGTCACAACCTTGCAAAAGTAGCTCGACGATCTGCTGTTCGCGTGGTCCCAGCCGAACAGTCTGCTCCTTCATCCGATTCCCCCTTTTTTGCCTCGCCTCCCGCTCAAAAAATGGCGAGGATTTACCTTTCCAAATCTCATAGCACCCACATTGCCATATTGAGACAAGTATTGTCTGTGACATCTGAACAGCATTTTCCACAGGCGCTTGCAGGGATTGGCGTTGCGCTCCGGGAAGATGGAGGAGGCCTCCCGAAAACAGTTGGTGCATGCCTTTAAATGACATGAGCGCTCAAAAATGCGCGTAGACAGAGGGCTGAATGGCGGATTGGTGGAAGTGACAATCTGCTCAATCACACTCCCAGCGGACTTTCCAACATCCCCGGAGAGAATTCGACGATCTCGCACTTTTTGTACGGCAGAATCACCTCGCCGTAGGGTGGTCAGGTGAACGCCTTAGACGAAACTTCCCGTCATACCAGAAACCTTTGCACAAATTACACGATCGACCCTAGACTTCCCGGTAGCCCTCTGGCGTGAGCCACTTGGTTACCATCAACCATGCTTGGTTTACCGTAAGTCATTGTTAATAAATGGTTTACCGCGCTGGCGAAGATATTCACTCCTTGATATACTCGGGGCAGTTCAGAATTTGTAGGCATTCGCCCTGTCCGGCTCTGGCTCTCGTCATTCGCCGGTTCAATCGACTCCCCCGGAAATGAGTATGCAGGTCCGCCTCCCATAGCCAGAGCGGTCAGTCCTGCTGCCACATCGTCATGGCGTTCAACTCAACCGGCACTGCTGCGCTGCACTCCAACCTAGCCAATGGCCTCAGCCAGAGGAAGATTCCGTCGCTGGATGGGTTGCGTGCCGTGGCGGTCACCCTGGTGATTCTCCACCATCTGCACGTGCCATTCACTCCAGAAGGTCGGGGAGTTCTCACTTTCTCCATTCGAGACTTCTAAGTGGGCCGCGCTCTGCGTATGTTTCCTTCCCTCCTGGCCCTTTCACAATAGGACGGCGAAAATAATGCCTCATCGGGTCTCCAAAACCTGATCGAGATCGGACTCTTTGTTGCGCAATTTCAGTTGGTGCTCCAATTCCTGGAACCGGCGGGTGATGGTGTGCAGCACCAAACCGACGACAAACAGCAGCATGCCGGACAGCACCAACCCAACCGCCAGGACTGCCGATGGCAGCCTCGGAACCAGGCCAGTCTTAATAAATTCCACAATGACAACTATCCCGGGCACGAAACCAAGAGTGATGAGAAACAGCCCCATGCCCCCGAAAAAAGTAAGCGGCTTGTAGTCACGAAAGAGAGTAAGAACCGTATTCAGGATGACGAAACCGTCCTGAACAATGCGAATCTTTGAAAAACTGCCCTGCGGCCGAGGCGTCAAGTGCACAGGCAATTCAGTAATGCGGTAGCCGCGGGCAAGGGCTTTGATGGTCAATTCGACTTCCGTTTCAAAGCCGCCCCCGAAAACCGGGATGCTCTTCACAAACTCCCGACTGAACGCCCGATAGCCGGAAAGCACATCAGAAAGCTTCACCTTGAAAATAAGATTGATGACTTTAAGAAAAAACCCATTCCCCAATTTGTTAAGAAGCCGGAATTCGCTGTCCGAAGCCTCCATCAAACGGGAACCCACCACCATTTCAGCTTCGCCGAGGAGGATGGGCTGAATGAGTTTATGAACTTCGCCCGGGGGATACGTCCCGTCGCCATCCACCATTACGTACACATCCGCTTCCACCTGGCAAAACATGGATTGCACGACGAATCCCTTGCCCTGCCGGCGTTCATAGGCAACTCGCGCGCCGGCCTCGCGCGCAAGCTCCACGGTTCGATCTGTGGAATTGTTATCGAAGACATAAATCTCCGCCTCCGGCACCTCGGCGCGGAAGTCGCGCACGACCTGTCCAATGGTCAGTTCTTCGTTGTAACAAGGGATCAGGATCGCGATTCTCGGGTGCGGCATGGCTTCAGTGGCACCTCAAGACTTCATTGATTCCGTTCAACTATAGCTCAGTTCATACACCACGATAAACTCGGCTAGTACTTTGCGAGACGAATCTGTTTCCGTTCTAGTCTAAAGACGCATCAGCACAAAACGCGGTTTGGAAATCATTCTGCAGGAACCGACGGCGACCGTTGTTGCGGCACAGATCTGTCGTCGTCATGCTGTCGCCCCCGTTGATACTGGGCTCCACCACCCCCCTCAGGTTGCCTACTAAGCGTGCTTGTAGGCACTTCCGGAGCCCAGATCTCATTCCTGGGATGCTCGATCTCAAACAGTCCCGGCGACCTCCGCACTCGGGAGACGGAGTTCTTCAAGCCCGCACTTCTCTGAAGGGCAGCCTCCGCAAGCGCGGTGTAATCGTGTCCGAACTGATCTGTGAACGTGACGCTAAGCTTCGTGATCATCCAATCGCGGAACTTGTCCGGAATTGGTGTGTGACCGCTCGCGACCACCCAACCCTCAGCGACGTCTCCTCGGTGATGAAAGCATAGCCCCTCTTCAATCCGGTGATTGAGTACATCCTCTTTGGGGAGGGCGACTGCCTGCCCGACAATATACAGTCCTTTGTGGTCTTGGCACAGCACAATCGATTCCGAATCCCAGTCGGACACGATCCTGCAATTCTCCAGCCTCAAATTACTGCGCAGAGCAATTAGATGCACCCAGATCGCGTATGCGGTAACTCCAGAGGGGAGCTCGCACAGGATGTTTCCCGCGGGCGCAGCCATGAAGATATCCAGATCATGGGAGTTCTCTTGCCAGACGTCGGGGACTTCGCAATCAACCTGCGCGGCCTGTAGTTCCTTTGCCCACGCCAAATACCTGGCCTGCTCCGCCCGACTCAAGTGAGTTTTCTTAACGGGCATTGTTTTAACCTCCTCAAGTCAAAAAAAGCTACAAATTCTACAAAACCTACATAAGTTTCTTGGCATCAACTGCTTACTGCGGAGAACAAAGCGCACAGTTGGGCACAGGGTGTAAATTCAAGCTCAATCGCGCCGCCACCTGGTGAACAAGAAGGCGGTTCTCGTGCGAGAACTGCAAGACCATGCCCCGCCCATTGCGATGGTGACGGAGGCCGAAGCTCTTCAGTTTCCACCCGATCTCGACCGCGCCGTATTCCAAAATTTCGCCGCGTGAGCGCAAGAGCGCGTTGGTGAGCTCCGCCAGGTGGGAGATGCCGAGTTCCCGGTCAGCGTGGGACGGGGTCCACATAACTTCGATCATGGCCGAGTGGACATCGCAGCCCCTCTGTGCGATCTTGTCCTGCTCCAGGCGTCGAAGCAGCGGAGCGATTGACTCAAGAATCTCAGCTTCGCCAAGGACGCCAGCCGCGAGGTTGCGAGCAACTTCACTGCCACCGAATGTCGAACCGAGCTTGCTGGGAGAGAAGTTGCGCACTTCGTCGAGGTTTCGCAAGCGGTAATCAAGAAACCGCGGCTGCAGCTCCTCCGCGATCTTTTCCAGTTGGCTCTCATCCAATGGAGGGAGGTCACAAGGTGCGGGCGGAAGCGCCAGGTGCAAGCCTTCATCTTCGCGCGTACGTGTCATTCCCAAAAAGATAGCCTTGGAGCTGGCCACTGAGCTCACGCTACGGTTTCCGAAAACGTGCACGCCGCGGTAATTTGTGGTGCTCCAAAGGGCGCGAATCTTCGGCGACAAGTCGGGCTGATTTATGAGAAGCGTAGCCCCCAATGGTGCGAGCGCTAAGAAAGCGGAGCGGCTAAGATCGCCCAGGAGCACGGGGCGGCGGCACAGGCAATGCAACAGGCGAAAAAGTCTGACCGCGTGGCCCATATCCGGCCCCGAAATCAGCAGCATTGGTGGACTCGACAGACAATCCGGGAACCACGAGCTCGCGGACCAAGCAGTCATCAACGCGGACTCCGGTTGGGGCAGACCTGCGTACCGTTCGAAAAGCGCCCGCATTCGGCGAAAAAGCTTTCCAGTCGAGCCGTAGTTTTTCGCGTCATGCGGGAGGCGGATCGCTCGCAACATTGCTCCATCGAAGTTGGGCGGCTGGTAGATACAGCGGGAATGCTCAATCTGCGCGGCGATTTGTTTCTTGCCCGCGCGACGGAAGAGAAGAGCAAGTCGACTGGGAGAGGCCGAGGTAACCAGTTCTAGGACCGAACCGTCAGCCAACGTTTCACCAACGGTCGTCACGATTCTTGGATTTGCTTGAAGCGGAACGTTCGCCATTGTTCCCTCGATCGCTGCAGGAGATAAATCACCTGCGGTCGCGCTGACCGGAGTGAATGTGAGCTCTCGCTACTTCAATCCGTAGTCGGAGCCATCGAAACGAATCCTACGTTCTTGACAGATTCTCCGAAGTTCACATACTCATTCTTGATCGAGGGAGCCAGCGTTCCTGACGGCTTACGTTTCAATCGACTGGCCCACCATTATTCTAGCAACAGGGGCTCACTACAGCAAGAGTTTTGATTCGTCCAGTAGGTGGGTGCACTTTTCATTCCTTTCTTTGAGATGAGTGCGCAGCGGAA
>JADGNP010000323.1 GCA_017883425.1 Candidatus Sulfotelmatobacter sp.
GCGCCGCCGCGCGCTTCCGGGCCGAAGTTCTGTGTCATGGTGGCGAAGCCGTCTTGGTAGATCGACGCCGCTTTGCCCAGCACTATGGCGGAGAGGATGACCCCCTGGCCGCCGAAGCCTGCAATCCGAATCTCGGTTAGCCGCATACGCACTCCATTTCTGGTTCTTCGATGTAACGTTCGCCCAGCGATTCCACATATTGCGCGCGCATCATGGTTTGGTAGTCGGGCCGGTCGCGGTCCACGAACTTGCCGACCACGATCTCGCCGTTCAGCGTGAGCCCGACTTCGCTGGTGGGCGCGCCGTGCTTCACTTTGCTCTTTTCCTTGTAGTACTTCATGGTGTCGAGGCCGTCGCCCATTTTGTTGCGGCGCTGGTAAAGCGTGGGGCAGGGCGAGATGACTTCGATGAACGAGAATCCCTTCTTCTGGAAGGCCTCGCTGATCGAACGTGCCAGTTGCCGCACGTGAAAAGTCGTCCAGCGCGCCACATACACGGCGCCTGCGGCTTCCACCAGGTGCGGCAGATTGAATGCCGGCTCAAACGTACCGTAGGGATGGGTCGACGTAGTTGCGTGACCAGGTGTCGTCGGCGCAGTCTGGCCGCCGGTCATGGCATAAATCAGATTGTTCACGCAAATCACTTTCAGATCGATGTTGCGCCGCGCCGCGTGGATGAGGTGATTCCCTCCGATCGCCGACAGGTCGCCATCGCCGGAGTAGACCACGACATTCAGCTTGGGATTGGCCAGCTTCAAGCCGGTGGCAAACGGGATAGCGCGCCCGTGCGTGGTGTGAAACGAATCAAGCTTCATATAGCCCGCCACGCGTCCGGTGCAGCCGATGCCAGAGACCAGGGCCAGAGACTCAAGGTCAATCTTCGAGTCGATCAGAGCGCGGGCAAACGAGTTCACCGTGGTGCCGATGCCGCATCCCGGGCACCAGATATGCGGCATGCGGTCGCTGCGCAGGAACGGTTCTACGGGATTGACAGTGTCGTCCAGAATGTTCAGCATCGGCTTGCCTCCACGATGGCGTTCAGGATTTCGTCAGGATTGTGGACTCCGCCACCGGCGTGCGACACCGCGAAGGTCTTCGCTTTCCCGTTGGCGGCGCGCTCGACCTCGCGCACCATCTGCCCAAGATTGAGTTCCGGCACGACGAACGCCTTAACGTGCGCGGCCACGTCTGCAATCTTTTTTTCAGGGAACGGCCAGGCGGTGATGAGGCGCAACTTTCCGACTCGCAGTCCGCGGTCGCGCGCCGCGTCGATCGCCCGTTGCGCCACGCGCGACGTGATGCCGTACGACACCACGACTACATCGGCGTCATCCAGCCTGTCTTCTTCGAACAGGCAGATGCGATCGGCAGCGGAGCGAATCTTGTTTTGCAGGCGCCGTACCAGCTTGTCCTGGATCTGCGGAGTCATATTGGGATAGCCGCGTTCGTCGTGCGTCAGCCCCGTAATGTGGAACTTGTAGCCCTCGCCGGCGTGCGCCATCTCCGGAACCATATCGCCGTTGGTCGCATAGGGCAGGTAGTCTTCGAAAGATTTGTGGGTGTGCTTGCGCGGAGTGACTTCGATCTGGTCGGCGGGAGGAATCACGACTTTCTCGGTCATGTGCCCGACCACCTCGTCCATCATGAACATCACCGGCACGCGGAATTCTTCCGCGAAGTTGAAAGCCTTGATGGTCAGGTCGAAGCACTCCTGCGGCGAGTTAGGACAGAGCGCGATGATCTCGTAGTCGCCGTGCGATCCCCAGCGCGCCTGCATCATGTCGGCCTGGGCGGGAAGCGTGGGAAGTCCGGTCGACGGCCCGCCGCGCTGCACGTCGACGAACACGCAGGGCGTCTCCGTCATCGCGGCGTAGCCAATGTGTTCCATCATCAGCGAGAAGCCCGGTCCGGACGTGACCGTGAAGGCCTTGGCTCCGCCCCATACTCCGCCTTGCAGCGCGATCGAGGCGGCGAGTTCGTCTTCCATCTGAATGAAGGTTCCACCCACCGTCGGCACCCGGGCCGCAAAGCGCTCGACCACTTCGGTCGAGGGCGTGATGGGGTATCCGGCCGCGAATCTTGCGCCGGCCGCCAACGCGCCTTCACAGCAGGCATGGTCGCCGTCGAGAAAGTGCGTGCCGGTCAAAACACCGTGCGGATCAGCTTTCATTTCTCACCTCCACCCGCTTGCGGGACCTTGGTTGCGTAGATCGCGAAGTCCGGGCAATACATGCCGCAGAGATCGCAGCCGCTGCATTTGTCCGGATGGACCACATGCGGTGGATGGTAGCCCTTCGAGTTGAAGGCGGAAGAGAGCGCCAGAACGTGCGTGGGACAAAACTCCACGCAAAAGCCACAGGCCTTGCAGCGCTCAACGACGATCGAAACACGTCCTTTTGCCACGCGAGATCCCCCAGCCTAAGGAGTAACGATCACTCCGGAAATTCAATAACGCAGGATGTGATTATGCGGCGAAAGGGGGATGACTTGGTGTGACCAGCATCACAGATTGGGGTGCGGCCAAGCACGACGCATTTCACCGGCAAAACTACCGTAAATGGCTGCAGACATTGGAGTTAGACGGGCTAGAGGAACGAGGCGCGTGTTGTGGAATGCCGCGCTCGTTTGCGCCTCGCGTGACGGATATCACAGGGGAGCGTGAGGCCAAGCATAGGCACTGTTGCCATCCCCGTCCCGCCAACGCGGGATATCTGCACCTTTTGAGGAGTCTTTCGGCTTTGGTGTAGCCCAGGGCAACCGGTGCTCAAGAGCGACGAACCGGAGATCTTCTTGCTTTACGAGCGAGTCGCGGCAAGGGGAGAACCGCGCGGCAGGTTCTCTGTCTCAGTCCCGCTGAAGCCCCACAGAAGATGCTCAGTTGTCGGCTAACGCTCTATAATCCCCAAACCGGTAGCACGAACATGCCCCAAAGTTCAATCGTCAGACCTTATCGATGGCTTGCGCAGTATTACGACAGGATCTTTTCGTCTTTTCGATTGCCGATTGATGCGGCGCGTGAGCGCGTTCTCGGCCGGATCTTGCCCCACGTTGAAACCGCCTGTGACCTGGCGTGTGGCACGGGGACGACTGCTCTGATCCTGGCGCGCAAGGGAATCAAAACGTACGCTGTGGATCTATCCCCACTGATGTGCCGGCTCACCCGGGAGAAGGCTGCTCGTGCCCGCCTGCCTGTACGCGTACTTCGAGCCGACATGCGGAGTTTCCGGCTGCCAGAAGCGGTGGACCTGATCACCTGCGAATACGATGCGCTCAATCATGTTCCGCGAAGGGCAGACCTGCGGATGGTCGCCAAGGCCGTGGAACGAGCACTGCGGCCCGGCGGCCACTTCTTCTTCGACGTCAACACCTCCCTTGGATTTGAGCGATGCTGGTCGGGCACCATCTGGTTCGAGAAGCCGAGCGTGGTGATCGTGATGCGCAACGGCCATAATCGCCAGGCCGACAGGGCTTGGAGCGATATCGAATGGTTCATCCGGGATGGAAGCTGCTGGCGACGGCGTCACGAACGCGTCGAAGAGGTCTGCTGGGATTCTGACGAGATCCGTCGCGTCTTCCAAGAGACAGGATTTGACCAACTGCGTGCCTGGGATGCCGCCCCCTTCTGGAAGGGCAATCCGTTGATCGGTCCTGGTTGCCGCACAGTTTATCTGGCGCGCAGGTCCCAAGGCTGAAGACTTCCTGCAACATCGTGTGTCGAGAGGTGGCCCCCGAAGAGGCCTGTTGCTGCCGCTTGTTCGCGTCGTTTGCCTCTGGTCGGCGAACCAACTACACTCGAAATTTTGCCGCGAGATTTGCCGCTGCCCCTTTGCGGCTGCCGCGGCGGGAGCCCTTTGGAGATCCTCGACCTCAGGCATTTTTCTTCGGTGGACCTGCGTCCGCTTCTCGAAGATGAGACGCTGGTCTGGTCACGCCTGCTCTCGTGGGATTACTCCGGCTCGGCCGAGATGATTCTCCGCTATGTCGACGCGAAAATCCTGCCCGGATATGCGGCCGTGGATCGCGGCCGCGTCTTCGGCTACTCGTTTTTCGTGTACGAGGGCAGCAAGGGAGTGATTGGCGACCTCTACGTCACCAATGGCAACCGCCTGCCCGATGCCCGCCAGGTCGAACTGCGGCTGCTGACGCATGTGATCGAGACCTTGCAGCAGTCTCCGGGGATTCATCGCGTGGAGGCGCAACTGCTGGCGCACGAAGCCCACGCGGTTTCGCGCCCGTTTCTCGATACCGGATTCCAGCGGTACCCGCGCCTGTTCATGACATTGACTTTGGGGAAATCTGCCCCAGAGAAGGTTCCCACTCATCCCGAAGTTGAAATCCGGCCTTGGGCCGAGGGCGACTACCAGCCCTCTGCGGCGGTGATTACCGCGGCGTATCGCGGCCACGTCGACTCCCAGATCAATGACCAGTACCACACCCTCAGCGGATCGCTGCGCTTCCTCAACAACATCGTGCGCTTCCCGGGATGTGGCGTTTTCGACGGCGAGTCGTCATTCGTGGCCTTGGATCGCAAGGCCAAGAGTTTGATCGGACTGATCCTGTGCTCACGCGTCCGCAAGGATGTTGGCCATGTCACCCAGGTGTGCGTGCTGCCCGAGTATCGCTCGCGCGGCATTGGCGAGTCGTTGCTCGCAGCCACGGAGGGCAATCTGCGAAAGCGAAACTTCGCCCTGTTGTCGCTGACGGTGACGGAAGCGAACGCGCGCGCCGTCACCCTTTACCGCCGCCTGAATTTCGAGTCGAAAAGGATTTTTGATGCGTTCGTGTGGGAAGGCTAAAGCAGCTTCTAGCTGCTGGCTTCTAGCCTAAAGCTTCTTGCCGCTGTGGCGGCGCCTGAAATCGTCGTAGGTGTGGGAAAGGAACAAATTCCGGTCGCGCCGTAGAAGCCGGGTCGAGGAAGGAGGGAAGGGTTAAAGCTAGGAGCTAGAAGCTAGGAGCTAGGAGCTACCTTCTCAACACCCACATCGCCCAGCCCGCCACCAGCACTCCTCCCAGAAACATCACGAAACAATAGAGCCCGTAGCGCACCATGTCGCGCGTGGTCTCGCGATGGGTGATGCCAAATACGATCGAGGCGAACAGAGCAAACACCGCCGCCGCGCTGAAGTGGTTGAGTGTGATGGTCACTGCGTGCATCTCCGAGAAGAGCTTTTAACTGACAACTGACACCTGACAACTGAGAACTGCTTCATTGTTTCTTTCCGATGGCGATGTGATAGGCGTCGGCGACGGCAATAAAGTTCAGCAATCCCGCGACGATCATGAATTTTGTTCCGTAGTCGGCGGTGGCGAATGCGATCGCGCCCTGGCCCCAGTCTGCAGCCAGCGTTACGATGTAAAGCCCGCCCGCGCCGACGTCGCCGATGAAACCGAGAATGTCGAGAATATCGCCGCCATTCGCCTTATAGATGCGGCCCTGCATCGCGAGTCCGAGCGCGAACAGGGTCGCAATCGACACAAACAGCAGCACGCCGCGAATCCAGCGCTTCTGGATCATGTGTCCCGCGCCCGGAATCAGCCAGCCCACCGCGGGGGCGACCACGGCCATCATGCTCACCGGTTCCGTCTGCGCTGCTCTCGTCTTTTCTGTCGTGGAATTTGCCATTCAGATGTTCACCATCTCGCGTTGGATTTTCCCGGTCACTTCGGCGGACTTGGCGCGCACCAGCACGTTCACTTCGCTGCGCACGCCAAACTCCGGCAGGTAGATGCCGGGCTCGATGGAGAAGCAGGAGTTGGGAAGAATCTGCCGCTCGTCGTGAATTTCCAGATCGTCCATGTTGGCACCGTTGGAATGGACGTCGGTGCCGATGGAATGTCCCGTGCGATGGATAAAATAATCGCCGTAGCCGGCTTTCTGGATATGCCCGCGCGTGGCGCGATCGACTTCCCATCCGGCAATGCGGCGTCCGCCGTTGATGGCGTCGAGGACCGTCTTCACGCCGGCGTCGCGCGCGTCGCGCACAATCTCGAAAACTTCAAGCATGCGTCCCGACGGTACGCCGCCGACGAAACCCATCCATGTAATGTCGTAGTAGACCGCGTTGGGCGTGTTCTTCTTGCCCCAGACGTCGAGCAGGACCAGATCGCCCTCGCGAATGGGCACGGGATGATCGGCGTGCGGCTCGTAGTGCGGATTGCCGGCGTTGGCGTTTACCGCCACAATCGGCGGGTCGTCCGTCAACAGATTTTCGCGGCCGAATGCTTCCATGAACCACTTCTGGATTTCGTGTTCCTTGGTGCCGCCGTTACGGACGCGCTTGCCGATCTCTTGGAACGCCGCCGCCACGATGGAGTCGATGCTGTCGCGCGCCGCGAAGTGGGACTGGATCTGCGCCTCGCTCCACGTGGATTCGAACTGTGCCACCAAGTCCGCTGAACTGACCACGTTCTTGCCCAGGCCGCGCAGCAAGTCGATCGTG
>JADGNP010000035.1 GCA_017883425.1 Candidatus Sulfotelmatobacter sp.
TTCTGCGCCGAGGAAGATGCAGTGGTTCGCGTCGACCCCCTGGGCGCTTGCTCTAACGCGGAAGCGACCATCCTCACCTTCAACCCGCTTAACCAGTAATGCACGTTTGATTCTGGCGAATACCTGGAGACGGGTATCGGCCATAAGGGCAGCGAGCTTCACGCTCGCTGCCCTTTGTTGTTTCTTGCTTCCGCGTGTGCTGCCGTACTACCCTCCCTTGCTGTCTTTGGCTGCCTAAATACAAATACGAGTGCAACGGCGAGGCCCGAGCCGCGTTGGTTCCAGAATGACACTAATTGTCAGGGCGAGACCGCATTCGGCACCACGCCGCCTGGAAAAGGACTAGAATTGAGTTGAATTCTATTGCGATGGTGCAAACAAGGGGGTTGCAGCACTACCACCTAACCAGCGTTACTCGCGGCATTGGCCAGGCAGGTGCAACATCAATCCCGACTGAGTCATACACGGACTCGATAGATTCAAGCAAAAAGCTTAGGGGAAAAAAGAAATGCGGAAACAAAAGGGTTTCTCATTGATCGAGTTGCTGATCGTAGTGGCAATCATCCTGATCATTGCAGCCATCGCGATTCCAAACTTGTTGCGCGCCCGTATGGCGGCCAACGAGTCATCTGCTGTCGCTTCTGTTCGTACCGTCACCACGGGAGAAATCACCTACCAGACCGCTTATCCGACGGTCGGGTATTCGGCGAACCTAGTTTCCCTGGGGGGTGCGCTAGGCGTAGCTTGCGTTCCCAGTTCGACCACGGCCTGCTTGATTGACTCCGTGCTGGCCAACAACGGGAACCCGGCCGCCAGCGGCAAGAGCGGATATTCGTTCACCACCGGCGCCGGCGCCGCCGTTGGCGGCGTGTTTGTGGGCTATACGATCAAGGCGGTCCCGCTATCGGTCAACCAGACCGGGATCCGCGGCTTCTGCGCCGAGGAAGATGCGGTGATTCGCGTCGACCCCCTGGGCGTTTGCTCCAACACCGAAGCGGGCATCCAAACCTTCAATCCGCTGAACCAGTAACGCGCGTTTGATTTTGCCGAAGTACCTGCGTACGAGCCGAGGAGCAGCGAACATCCGTTCGCTGCTCCTGTAGTTTTGAGGCCCCTCAGCCGGGAGGGTCCCACTTTTTGCCAGCCGAGCGTGACACTTTCTGTCAGAGCCTGCCTGGCAAGCCTGCAATGTTGCCCCTTCCGCTCACCTAACCCGTTGATTCACCACAATCTTGAGGAATTACCAAAGGTTCCGGCGAAGGACGCAGAATTGGAAATGAGATTGCAATTGATCTAGTAGCCGGTCCCCGAACGCTGGTCACAATTTAAAGGAATATGCTGATGCATCCGACAAAGGGATTCTCACTCATCGAGTTGCTGATCGTAGTGGCGATTATCCTCGTCATCGCCGCCATCGCGATCCCCAGCCTGCTGCAGGCGCGGCTGGCGGCCAACGAAGCTTCCGCGGTAGGCTCCCTCAGCGCGATCAGGAGCTCGGAGATTGCCTACACCACGGCTTATCCCACGGTCGGCTATTCCCCCGACATCGCATCTCTCGGCGGCCCGTCCCCGTGCACTCCCTCTTCCTCGACCGCCTGTCTGCTTGACAGCGTCCTGTCCGCAGCTACCCCCGGTAGTGTCGGCAAGAGCGGTTTCTTCTTCTTGGCCACCGGCATCGTGCCCGGCGGCGCCATCAACAACGCGGCGTTTGTTGCTGCGGCGGCGCCCAAGCTCGTCAATTCCACCGGGAACCACGATTACTGCTCCACCAACGATGGCGTTCTGCGCTCACAAATGGCCAACGTCGGCGACGTTCCGGTCAACGCCCTGGCACCTTGTCTGGCATTTCCCGTGGCTCAGTAGCGATCAGAATCTCATATCAAGTTGAGAATCACCTCCGTTAGAGGCTTTTCGCTTCTCTCCGCGTGGCCTCTATCCTGATCTCCCTTCGTGCCATCGTGACCCTCGTAACTGGCAGGGCGACCTTCTATCGCCCTATCTTGCTTATAATATTTTTCGGAAATAGTTCATCGGCAGCCCTACGCACAATGGCCGCAATTGAAATCCTCGGTCTGGAAAAGACCTACATGGTGGGCTTCTGGCGCAAGCGCCCCAAACGCGCCTTGCAGCCGCTTCATCTCACCGTCGAAGAGGGAGAAATCTTTGGCTTCCTCGGCCCCAACGGCGCAGGCAAGACTACGACTTTGAAAATGCTGATGGGCCTGGTATTTCCGACGGCGGGCACAGCTCGCATCCTGGGCCACGAATGGACCGATCCCGAAATCAAAGCGCAGATCGGCTTCCTTCCGGAGCAGCCCTACTTCTACGACTACCTGACCGCCCACGAGTTGCTCGACTACTACGGACAGCTCTCGGGGGTTCCCGCCAAAGACCGCAGGCGCCGCGTCGAAGAGGTACTGCAGCAGGTGGGTCTCACCGACATCCAAGGCGTGCAGTTGCGCAAGTTCTCCAAAGGCATGTTACAGCGCGCCGGAATCGCGCAAGCGATTCTGCACAACCCGAAACTGGTCTTCTTCGACGAACCGATGTCGGGACTGGATCCCCTCGGCCGCCGCGAAGTTCGCGATCTGATGGAGCAACTCAAGCAGGAAGGCAAGACGGTATTTTTCTCGACCCACATTCTCTCCGACGCCGAAGCGCTCTGCGACCGCGTCGCCATCATTCACCAAGGCGAATTGCGCGGCGTGGGTGCGGTGGAAGACTTAACGTCGACGGTTCAGGGCAAGGTGGAAGTCATCTGGCAAGGCACACAGATTCCGGCCTCGATGAAAGCCCTGGGCGCGGAATGCCACGTCACGGGAGACACCGTCCGCGCCGTTCTTCCTGAGAACCAGCAAGACGCTGCCATCGACGCGCTCCGCCGCGAGCGCATCCGCCTGATCGCCATCACGCCGCTGCGTACCTCGCTCGAGGCCTATTTCGTGGAGAAGTTGCAGCACTCCCAAACCACCGCGGGGAAGACGTCATGATCCCACGCATTGTTCACATTGCCCGCAACACATTCCGCGAAGCGGTCCGCGACCGCGTCCTCTACAACCTCATCGCCTTCGCCCTGCTGCTTTCGGGCGCAGCCATTTTCGTGGGCCAGATTTCCATCGACATTGAGCGCCTGGTCGTCATCAACCTGGGCCTCACCGCAGTCTCGCTTTTCGGCGTAGTCATCGCCATCTTCATCGGCATCGGACTGGTCTCCAAAGAAATCGAGAAGCGCACGCTCTACACTGTCCTTTCGCGCCCCGTCCGCCGCTGGGAGTTCATTGTCGGGAAATTCTTCGGCCTGGCCGGAACCCTGGTCGTGAACACGTTCTTCATGGCCATCGGAGTATTCGGGGCGCTGCTCTACGTTGCTCACCGGTTCTCCAGACCCGACGCCCTGATCCTGGTAGCGCTCTATTTCATCGTCCTCGAATTTCTGATCATCTGTTCGCTGGCCCTGCTGTTTTCGTCTTTCTCTTCCCCGTTGCTCTCCGCGGTTTTCGCGTTCGCACTGTTCGTGATCGGAAGCTTCGCCGACGACCTCCGCGGATTCGCCACTCTGACTCACGGCATCACGCGCTGGGTCGCCACCGGCGCGGCCTATCTGGTGCCCAATTTCTCGGCGCTCAACGTGATCAGCGCGGTCGCGCATCAGCAGCCGGTGGGCTCGCAGCTGATCCTGCAAAACACGCTCTACGCCTTGTTCTATACGGCGATGGCCCTGAGCGGCGCAGTGCTCATCTTCGAACGCAGGAACTTGAAATGATCCCGCAGGTGTTGGTACCGCGAGAAAACGTGTGGGGACAGCCGACCCGTCGGCGCGCTCACAGGCCCGCGGCCGTCCGGCTGGGCGCAGCCCGGCAAGATCTCGATTTGCCGACGCGAGGAGAACGACCGTCGAGCTTCGCTCGACCGGACAGCCGGGGGCGGCTGTCCCCACATGACCCTTGTTTCCGTGACGGAGGAGTCGTTCGATGACCGCCCCGCGGCGTACCACCATCATCGCGGGCATCAGTCTCACGGTTTCCATGATCGCCTGCGTTCTTCTGTTGCGGCACATCGACCGAATCCGTCCCCAAGCCACCATCGAGGACGTCCTCTACATCAACTCCCCGAAAATGGTGAAGCGCGCCAGCATGGGCTTCGACGGCCTGATGGCCTGCATCTACTGGACGCGGACTGTGCAATATTTCGGCCACCGCCACTACGACCGGGCGCACACCTACAACGAACTTGCTCCGCTGCTGGAGATCACTACCAGGCTCGACCCGCATCTGCTTCCCGCATACCAGTTCGGCGCCAGCTTCCTTGCCCCTAAACCGCCGAACGGCGCCGGCCAACCGGTGCGCGCCATTCAGCTCATGGAGTATGGCATCGAGCACAATCCCGACAACTGGCACCTCTATTACGATCTCGGGTTCGTCTACTACACCGAGCTCAAGGACTACCGCAACGCAGCCGTGGTCTTTGAGCGCGGCTCGAAGGTTCCCGACGCGCATCCCTTCATGAAGATTATGGCTGCCCAGATGGCCATGCACGCCGGCGATTTCGCCACCGCCCGCATGCTGTGGAGCGCCACCTACGAGTCCAGCCGCGAATCCAACATCCGCCAGAACGCGGTCGAACACCTGCGCGCGATCCGGGTGGACGAAGACGTCACCAACCTGCAATCCGCCGTCACCCGCTTCGGCGAACGGATCGGACGTCTCCCCATCAGCATGTCGGAACTCGTCGTGGCCGAACATTTGCGCGGCATCCCCGTCGATCCCGACGGCAATCCCTACGTGCTGACTCCTGAAGGGCGCGTCCTAGTCCAGAACCCGGATGATTTCCCATTCATCACCAAGGGCACGCCTCCCGGATACAAGCCGGGGCCGCCCAAGTTCCACAACCAGGGTTAGCGGCGGCGGCACCGCTGACTTCCGCATTCGTGTTTCACCACGACGACGGGGTTCCCGGTAGTGGTGTAGTTTGAGTCTCGATCTCCCCCTTCCTATGGGGAGTCATCCTGACCGCAGCCGTTCTTCAGGCGGAGGGAAGGATCTCGCGCGCAGACCGGCAGCGCTCTTGAGACGCTCCCACGCTAGATCCCTCACCCGCCTGAACTGCGCCGGGTTCGGGATGACGCCTTCAAAAACACGGCCCAAGGATCCAAACTGCACCGCTACCTGGTACCCGTATCATGTCTATGCGTTTGGTCATCCAGTTCGCATGAATTCGCCTTCACAAATCAGCGTGCTGCAAACCGCGTGGCAATGGTGGACCTACGCCGCCGCTTATGAGGGATACTTTGCGGCGACGCGCCGCCTCGTCGGGGTCCTATGGGAGTTTGTCCGCGACTCTACTCCGGAGCGTCTGCGGCAACGCTACGGCGATGCCGACTACGACTGGGACTACCGTGTCAACACGACGAGCGGCGCAGTGGGATGGCGCGACCGGTTGCTGGGCATGTTCCATTCCGCGTACCAGCCGACCGAGCCGGCCGCATTTCACGAGATGCTCGACGCTCTCCAGCAAACGCCGAATCTTGACCGAACCACTCTCAAGTTCCGCGACTTCACCTTTGTCGATCTCGGCTCCGGCAAGGGACGCACGCTCCTGATGGCGTCGGACTATCCCTTCCGCCGCATCCTGGGCGTGGAACTTCTGCCGTCTCTGCACCAAATCGCGCAGCAGAATTTGCGCCAGTACAAGAGCGAATCGCAGAAATGCTTCGCGCTCGAAGCGATCTGCGCCGATGCTACAGCCTTCCCTTTTCCCGAGGACCCGCTCGTGATTTATCTATTCAATCCCTTCCCGGAATCGGGCATGCGCCGGGTGTTCGTGAATCTGGAACAAACCCTTCGCGCTCATCCCAGGCCGGTGTACGTGCTCTATCACAACCCGCTGCTGGAGTACGTGCTGAGCGAGAGTGCGCGGCTGAGAAAGATCGCCGGGACGCGTCAGTACTCATTGTTCGGTAGCCAACGGTGAATCGGAGGTTAAGCACTCGCCCAGATGAAATGACAAGTCCGGTGGCACGGCTTACAATCATGGCAGGAGTCCCCCAGTAGGAGCCTGCCCCGTGTTCCCCTTCCGAGTTCCTGAGGGTGCTGACATTGTTGGCTGACATGGTTGGGCGGGTACCCGGTGACAAATTATCAAGATGCGAGTTCGTCGGCTTCGCTTTGAGATCGTGCTGTGTGTGACGGCGACCGTCCTCACCGCTGCTGGCCGTGCGGTTGACGTAAAGACCCTGGCCGCGGCGGTGGACACCCACTACAACCATCTGCGCTCGCTCCAGGCGGAGTTCACCGAGTTGTATCGCGGGTCCGGGATGGAGCGGACCGAGACCGGGACGCTGTGGCTGAAAAAACCCGGCAAGATGCGCTGGGAGTACCGTTCTCCCAGAGAGAAGCTGTTTGTCAGCGACGGGAAAGATGCGTGGTTTTATGTCCCGGCCGACCGGCAGGCGCGCAAGACGGCAGCCAAGAAACTGGAGGACGTTCGCTCTCCGCTGGCGTTCTTGCTGGGTAAGACTAAGCTAGAGAAAGAGTTACAGGGGTTGTCTCTGGCTCCAGATGTACCGCCTCTGGCGTCGGGCAACGTGGTCCTGCGCGGCGTACCGCAGGCGCTGGCGGATCGTGTCAGCGAGATTCTGCTGGAGGTCACGCCCGACCACCAGATTGCGCGGATTGTCATCCAGGAAGTGGATGGAGCGGCTACGGAATACCGGTTTGGCGAGATGAAGGAAGACGTGGCGATTGGGGATGGACGGTTCGACTTCAAGCCTCCCGCCGGAACGGAAACCGTGGAGGGGGGACTGGAGCCGTAGGGTAGAGGGCCCCGTCCGGCAAAAAGCAGGTTCCTCGACTTCGCTCGGAATGACACGGCCATTTCGGAATGACAGACACGGCTATTAATGACACGGCCATTGAGGTTACTTGCGGTACTGGCAGGGGGCGGTTTAAGGGTGGTCGGTGTCTTAGAATGGTAAGTGGGAATGTTAGACTGAGCGGTAGGGCGTACCTCTGGAAAACTAGCAGAAAAGTCGGCAAATGGCGGAATTTGTAGTAAAAATCGCGGACGATCGCGGGCGGGTCCAGCAGCACATCGAGCAGGGCTACTCGGAAGCCGAGGTGCGCGACCGCTTCTCGCAGCAGGGTTATCTCGTCTACTGGGTCAAGCCCCAGGGAATGCTGACGTCTGGAGTTTCGCTGCGCGGGCGGCGGAAGCTGAAGCAGAGTACGTTTCTGGTGTTTAACCAGCAGTTCCTGACCCTGATCCGGGCCGGGCTGCCCATCCTGAACTCGCTCGAACTGCTCATCAAGCGGCAGAAAGACGCGCAACTGAAGCAGCTTCTGGAGAACGTGCGGGAGCGCGTCAAAGGCGGAGAGTTGCTCTCCGACGCCTTCGCGGCGCAAGGCATCGTTCCCAAGATTTACACCACGACCCTGATGGCGGGCGAGAAGAGCGGCAACATCGACGAGGTGCTGACCCGCTACATCGGCTTCCAGCGGCTGGCCATGACGTTCCGCAAGAAGCTGTTCGTGTCGCTGATCTATCCGACTCTGCTGGTCACCGTGGTGCTGATCATGGTGACGTTCCTGTTTACCTACGTTGTGCCCAAGTTTGCGGACCTGTTCAACAGTCTGGATCAGAAGCTGCCGGCGATCACCTTGTTCATGCTCGCGGTGGGCCAGAACGCGCAGAAATATGCGCCGTTTGTGTTCGTCGGGCTGGTGATTGTCGGATTCCTGCTGTGGCGTTGGAAGGATACCGATCGCGGCGCGGACCGCATTGACCGCGTGATCTTGAGCATTCCGCTGCTGGGGGACATCCGGTTGAAGCACCAGGTGGCGAGTTTTTCGCGGATGCTTTCGACTTTGCTGCAAGGCGGACTGCCGCTGGTGCCGGCGATGGAAACGGCGGGCGCTTCGATGAGCAGCCGGCGCATCATAAAAGGTGTGATGCGGGCGGGGATTCGGGTGCGCGAGGGACAGGGACTTGCGGGCAGCCTGGAGGAGCAGGAAATTTTTCCGGACCTGGCGGTGGAAATGATCGAGGTGGGCGAATCCACCGGAGCGCTGCCTTCGATGCTGAACTCGGTGGCGGAGTTCTATGAGGAAGACGTGCAGACGGCGCTGGGAGCATCGATGGCGCTGATTGAGCCGATCATTCTGATGATTATGGCGGTTTTCGTGGGCGGAGTGCTCATCTCGCTGTATTTGCCGATCTTCAGTATGGGAGTGCACTGAGCGGGAGAAAAGCAGATTCCTCCCTTCGGTCGGAATGACAAGGACGCTGGTCGGAATGACAAGGACGTTGGCCGGAATGACAAGGCTTTTAGGTCGCGGACGCAGATGAAGGCAAGCGGACGCAGGTAAAAGAATGGCAACAGCCGACAAAAAATCATTGTTCGTAAACGGTGGGAACGGCGGGCCAATCAGCCCTACCGGTAATCCCATCACCGACTCGGAGCGCGCGCAGGACGTGGCGCGGCGCTACCGCTGCGAATTCGTCGACCTCACGGACTTCGAACTGCATCACGAGCTGTTCAAGAAAATTCCGGTCGAGCTGATGTTCCGCTACAACTTTGTGCCGCTGGAAGAAACTGCCGACGGCAAGCTCGCCATCGCCATCGCCGACCCCAGCCAACTGATGATGATCGACGAGATCAGCCTGCTGCTGAAGCAGCGCATCATCACCAAAGTTTCGACCCTGAAGCAGATCTCGGACATTCTGAAGAAGACCGAGCAGTCGCAGCGCGTTCTGGAAGAGGCCAGCGAAGGCTTCCAGATTATTCGCGAAGATGAGAATACCGGCGCCGAAGAGACGCTGAGCATCGACAAGCTGACGGCGACGGGCGATACCAGCCCGATTATCCGCCTGGTCGATACTACGATCTTCACCGCGCTGCAGCGGCGCGCTTCCGATATTCACATTGAGACCCGCGACGACTCGGTGGTCATCAAGTTCCGCATTGATGGCGTGCTCACGCAGGCCATGCCGCCCATCGGCAAAGAGCACCACTCCACCGTGATTTCGCGTATCAAGGTCATGAGCGAGCTCGATATTTCCGAGCGGCGCGTGCCCCAGGACGGCCGCTTCCGCGTGAAATACAACGGGCGCGCCATCGACTTCCGCGTTTCGATCATGCCCTCGATTCACGGCGAAGATGCCGTGCTGCGCGTGCTCGACAAAGAATCGATGAGCGAGAAGTTCCGCACCCTGACTCTCGACGTGGTCGGGTTCGACGAAGAAGACCTGCGCAAGTTCCGGCGCTACATCAAGGAGCCGTACGGCATGGTGCTGGTCACGGGGCCTACCGGCAGCGGCAAGACAACTACGCTCTACGCCGCGGTCAACGAGATCAAGACCGACGAAGACAAGATCATCACCATTGAAGACCCGGTCGAATATCAGCTTCGCGGCATTACGCAGATTCCGGTGAACGAGAAAAAGGGGCTGACGTTCGCCCGCGGGTTGCGGTCGATTCTGCGCCACGACCCGGACAAGATCATGGTCGGCGAAATCCGCGACACGGAAACGGCGCAGATCGCCATCCAATCGGCGCTGACTGGACACCTGGTGTTCACCACGGTTCACGCCAACAACGTGGTCGACGTGATCGGGCGCTTCCTGAACATGGGCGTCGAGCCCTATAACTTTGTTTCGGCGTTGAACTGCATTCTGGCGCAGCGGTTGGTGCGGTTGATTTGCGAGTCGTGCCGCACGGAAGTGCATTATGCGCCCGACGTTCTGGAAGCCAGCGGGCTGGACCCCGCGCAGTGGAGCAAGGTTCCGCTCTATGAAGGGCCGGGTTGCATTGAGTGCGCGGGCACGGGATTCCGCGGCCGTACCGCGATTCACGAACTGCTGGATTTAAGCGACCGCATCCGCGAGATGATTCTGGCCAAGAAGCCGACGTCGGAGATCCGGCGCGCCGCCCGCGACGAGGGCATGCGCTTCCTGCGCGAATCGGCGCTGGACAAGGTCCGGCTGGGCATGACCACGCTGAAAGAGATCAACAAGGTCACGTTCATCGAGGCCATGCGGTAACGAGTTCCGAAGGAAGTTGGGCTGCCTGGGTACTCCGGCAGATCGTTGGGCCGCAGGAGTATCGCCGCCGTCCCGGCGGCTGTCGTGGAGGCGTCCCGCCTCCAGCTGCGAGGGCAAGATGCCCTCGCGACAGCCGGCAAGATGCCGGCGCTACGTTTCCTCAAGTGCCTGTTCAGCTATTGAATTTGTGGATGATTCGAGTTCTGATTTATCGAAGGGTTTCTTTCAGGGGCGTTCTCGGGAATGAGTTCAACTTCAAATACACCTAAGCCGAAGCTGGCTTGCGAAATTGCGGCGGACCGGGTGCTGGCCGGGCGCTTCAGCGACAACGGAGACGGCCTGGAAGCCTCCGCTGCGCGCGAACTGGCGCCGGGAGTTGTGATCCCCGACCTGGTGGAAAACAATCTGCGCCAGCGGGACGCGGTGCGCGCCGGGATTGAATCGGCGCTGGGCGGCGTGGCCGGACGCTCGAAAGATGTGATTGCGATCGTGCCTGACGCAGCCGTACGCGTGATGCTGGTGGAATTCGATACTCTGCCCTCCGATCGCGAAGAGGCCCTCGGCGTGGTGCGATTCCGGCTGAAGAAGTCGCTGCCGTTTGACGTGGACAAGGCGAAGGTTTCCTATCACGCTCAGAAGGTCAAGGATGAAGTGCGGGTGGTGGCGGCTGTGGCGATGGCCAGCGTGATTGAAGACTACGAAACCGCGTTCCGCGATGCGGGGTTCAATCCGGGCGTGGTGCTGCCCTCCACGCTGGCAGCAATCGGCGCCGCTGACGCGAAGAAGCCGACGCTGGTGATCAAGGTGGATGCGCATACCACCAGCATTGCGATCCTGAATCAAGATCAGTTGCAGCTGTTCCGCACGCTCGAAAACACGCGCGGGGTCACGATCACGGGGGAGCAACTGGCGGAGGAAGTCTATCCGTCGGTGGTGTTTTTCCAAGACACTTACCACCTGAACATTGAGCGGATCTATATTGCGGGACTTCCGGAGTCGGGCGGCGCGGCGCCTGCGCTGCGGGCGCAGACCGGAGCTGAAGTGCAGGAACTGGTGTCCTCGGCGCAACTGGGGGCGAGCACGGGCGGTTCGGTGCCGCGCTGGAGAATGGCAGGAGTGGTGGGGGCACTGATTTCGTAACTGCAGTTGTCAGTAATCAGTGGTCAGCAAAACCCACTGGCAACTGACAACTGGCCACTGAATATATGCGTCTCGATATCAATCTCGCGAGCCAGCCCTACGAAGATGCGCGGCAGTTCTGGATGCGCTGGGGCACGGCCGTGGGCGCGGCCGGGCTGCTCACGCTGGTGCTTCTGACGCTGGACGTCACGGGTTGGATCAACGCCCGGCGGGATCGGGCGGCCATCTCGGAGAAGCGCGCGATGATCGCCGATCGCGACCGGCTCCGCGCCCAAGCGGAGACAACCCTCAACCTGCCGCAAAACCGCGCCACTCGCGATGAGTCGCAGTTTCTGAACGAACTGATCGAGCGCAAGGCGTTCTCGTGGACGCGCGTGCTGGAAAATCTGGAGAAGGTGATGCCGCCGCGCGTACACCTGATGTCGATTAGTCCGCAACTGGAGGAGGACAATCAACTCGGGCTGAAGATGACGGTGGCGGGCGATTCCCGGGATCGGGCCCTCGAACTGGCGCGCCGCATGGAGGAATCGCGGCGCTTCTCCCAGACGCAGGTCACTGCGGAACGATTTACGCAGTCCAATACCGGCGACACCGAGCAGTTTGAAATTGTTGCGATCTACATTCCCGAACCGCTGGCGGCCGCCGTCGCGGCGCCCAAGACAGACATGAAGCCGAAGACAGAAGTCTTGCCGAAGACGGCTACGCCGAAAGGGGGCAAGCACTAATGCCCGATCTGCGGCGAACCCGGAAGAATTTGAAGACCGCGCTGGCAATCATGGCGGGCGTCGACCTGCTGGCAGCCGTAGTGTATTTCTCGCCGCTGGTCGGCTCGGCGGAAACGCGCCGGCAAGAAATGAACTCGCTTCAGACCGAGCTGATTACCAAAACGCGCCAGGTGGCGCCGCTGAAGGATCTTCCTCAGAAGGTCGTATTGGCAAGTCATCAGATCACCGATTTCTACAAGAAGCGCTTCCCTACCCAGGAGTCGCAGATTCTGACGGAGCTTGGCAAACTCAAAGATGCCAATGGCGTGACCATCGATCAGGGAAAATACAAGGTGACGGAAGCGGAAGCGGGCGGCCTGGAGCGGGTTGAGATCGAAGCGGACTTCGCGGGCAGCTACACTTCTCTGGCGCGGTTCATCAACGCGCTGGAACGGGACGAGATGTTCTTTATCATCAACAGCGTAACCCTGGGCGGCCAGCAGCAGGGGCCGGTCAAGTTGGGCGTGAAGCTGGAAACGTATTTGAAGGCGGGATCGTAAGTGCAACTGGGACTCGAAAATAAGAAGAAGATGATGTGGGCGGCCGTGCTCGGAGTGGTGGCAGTTCTAGCCATGGCGTACGAGATCATCCCGATGTTTACGGGGCCGTCGACGCCCGCTTCGAGCGCCCAGGCCGCGGCTCCGGTAGCCACGCATGCGACGGCGCGTCCCGGAACGAAGCCCGGCAAGAAGCCGCGCGTGGAGAATCTGGATCCGACGCTGCGTCTGGACTTGCTGGCCACGAGCGAACAGACGGTGTACGCAGGCACCGGGAGAAACATTTTCGTGTCGCAAGCGGAAGATGTGGTCATTCCTAAGCCCATTGCTCCCGGATCACCCGACGCAAAAACGGACCCGGGCAAGTACCCGGGCCCGCCTACGATTCCTCCGCCGCCGCCCATCCCGCTGAAGTTTTATGGTTTCGCGAGTTCGCCCGGCGAGCCGAAGAAGATATTCCTGAAGCAGAACGAGGATGTGTTCGTGGCGGGTGAAGGAGAGATCGTGAACCGGCGGTATAAGGTGATCCGTATCTCGCCCACCTCGGTTGAGATTCAGGACATGGTGTATAGCGGTCCCCCGCAGAACATCCCGCTGACCCAGGGGTGAGGGCGGATGGGGGAATTGTGTAATTTAGTAATTGGGTAATTGAAAATCGCCCGTTCTTCAATTGCCCAATTACTAAATTTCCCAATTACTCAATATTTCCGATGTATTTCCATTCCCAAACGCGGCGACGTTCTCGACGGAGTGAGCACGGCTACATCATGCTGACGCTGCTTCTGGCTATGGCGCTGATGGTCATCTTCGCCGCAGTGATCGTACCTTCCATCACATTCGAGATCAAGCGTGATCGCGAAGAGGAAATGATTCATCGCGGAGTGCAGTATTCGCGGGCGATCCGCGCCTACTACAAGAAATTCGGGCGCTATCCCACGAAGATTGAAGATCTCGAGAGCGCCAACAACCAGCGCTTTCTGCGCAAACGATACAAAGACCCCTTGAACTGTAAGAATTCAAAGTGCGCGGATTTCAAACTGCTTCACTTCGGCGAAGTCCAGCTCACTCTCAGCGGAATCTCGGGCGGAAATATTCCCGGCGCGAATCCGGCAGGTACGACCGGCGGGGTGAACTCCAATTCGTCGTCCGGTCAGAATCCGCAGACGGCAGGCAATCCGCCAGCAGGATCGGATCCGTCGCAGCCCGGATCGCAGACGCCTCCGGATGGGACGGGAGCGACTCCGCCAGAAACGGGGACCGGGAATTCCGGAAGCAATCAGCTCGGTTCTGGCCAAGTCATCGGCGGCGCGATTGTAGGAGTCGCCAGCACCAGTAAGGACCCGACCATCCGCGAGTTCAATCACAAGAAGAAATATAAGGACTGGGTGTTTGTTTACGATCCAGCGCAAGATCAGGGACGTTTGATCACAACACCCTACCAGCCTCAGTTGCAGGGATTCGGCCAGCAGGGCACGCCGAACCTCAATGGGCAACCCGGCAACAGCAGCGGAGCCTTCGGCACGGGCACATCTCCTTCGGGGATGCAGAACAATCCGAACACGCCAGCGACGGGAGGATACGGGCAGCCGAATCCGCCGAGCAATCCGCCGCCGCCGCCGCCGCAGTAGGGCAAATGGTCTAGCCGTGCTCCGCACGGCGGACAGCCGAAGGCGGCTGTCCCCACATAGTTCGGTATGCTCTCCAATGGAAAACGGCCTCATCGCAAGCGATGAGGCCGTTCGTTTTTCAGAAATTTCGCAGAGCCTTCGCGCTTACACGCTGAAGGAAGATCCGCAGCCGCAGGTGCTCTTCACGTTCGGATTTTCGAACTTGAAGCCAGCGCCTTCGAGCGTCTCGACGTAGTCGACGATGCAGCCATTCAGATACATGACCGAAGTCGCATCGACGAACACCTTCAGTCCGTCCATTTCGAAAGTCTTGTCCATCATTCCAGCGCCGTTTTCAAACTGCATGGAATAGGAGAAACCGGAGCATCCGCCACCTACGACTCCAATGCGCAAGCCGGCGGGAACGGGGTTCTGCTGGCCCATGATCTCTTTCACCTTGGTGACAGCGTTGGCGGTAAGAGTGACAGGCGCAGCCTTCTTGGTCACTTCAGGGACGGTAGTGGTGGCCATTGGTATCTCCTTGGCTTTAAAGCTGTTTGATTATAGCAAATGTCGTTTCCGCCACAAGGGTTGATGGGGAACCGCTTTTGGGGAAACTACTCTTGTCGTTGGATGCGGCCTGCCGCCCGGAAGTCGCATTCTTCCTGCTTCTGTAACAGACTCCGAACAAAGGGACTAATTCGGCGTCGGGGGCTTGCCAACAGGTCTATAATTATTTCCGTTAAGGCCTTCCCCGGGACTGGATGCGGGGTTCTGCGCTCCCTGCTCTGGAAGTGGAAAGCCGCTGCACGTGGGTTGGAATCTGCCGAGGTGGCTTATGACGCTGACTGTCGTGACGATTGTATTCGGAGTGTTTGCCGTGGGTCTGATCATCCTCTTGATCTACAAGAGCACACTCACCATGCACGAGGATGACCAACTGTTCTTGGATGACCACAATTCGCACATGCAAGAGGAACAGACCGAGCTCTTGGTCAAGGTCAACCGGCTGACGATTCCGGTGCGCGTATTCAGCATCGGTTCTGGGGTCTTTCTGCTGGTGCTGGTGGCGATGCTGATCTACCAAAAGCTGAACGAAGTGCAGTAGCGTCATTTGCTGGGCGTTGCGCCATCTCGGCGGCCTCCCCGCGGAGTGCAGTGCCAGGCGGCCGCGATGTTTTGTCGTGGTCTCGCGTTTTCGATGTTCGCGCAGCCGCGCGGTCGGAGATGCCGCGTCGTAGCTTTGCACGGTGGTCCTTTCCTGATCTGACCCGGCACCACCCCGGCGCTTCGCCGACGTGGGACCGCTGACAGCCTGCCCGGAGCGGTGTCGAAGGAGCCTCCGACCCCACGTCATCCCCATGAAAGAAAAACTGGGATAGGGGTCGCAAGTGGCGGCAGTCTTCGCGATCTATTCTTGGGACCACGTTTTGACCCTGGGGATGATGCTCGCAGCGACCCAAATGGGCTTGGAAACAACTTCCTGGTCAGATAACTTAGGAATGCCGGAAGCGGCGGGCAACTTTTGCGGTGCAACCAGATTCCTACGGCGGGAGAATTCCACCCATGCACTCGGCTCCTGCGGCAGTGACTCCCGACTCTGAGTCTCCACCAGACCAGCCGGGAACACAACCGGAACCACCCCAAGTCGACGGCGCGCGCCCGAGACGTCTGCGCGGCTGGATAGGGATCGCCGCGGCTGCCGCCCTTCTGATCGTCATTCTATTTGTGGTGACCCGGAGCAAAACTCCGGCAATCGGGACTTCCGCACATTCAGTCTCCACCAACCCAAATCAAGTGTTGCGCCTCAAGGGAACGACCGAGGCGGTGCAGTCGCGTGCCATCCTCGCGCCCCTGCTGGCGGGCCAGGAGGTTCCGACGCTCACGATTATCCACTTGACGCCCGCGGGGACGCGGGTCAAACACGGCGATGTTCTGGTGGAGTTTGACCGGCAGGCCCAGATGCGGGATTTTGTCGACAAGCAGGCGGACTACGCAAAGTTGGTGGCTCAGGTCGCAGAAGAGCAGGCGAAGGAGAAATCGGCCCGAGCCAAGGATGAGACCGAACTCAAGCAGGCCGAGGACAATCTCCGCAAGACGGAACTGGAAATACAGAAAGCGGAGATCGTGTCGCGCATCGATGCGGAAAAGAATCAGGAAAACCTCGACGAGGCCAAGGCGACCTTCGAGCAGCTTCGCGAAACCTTTGACCTGAAGCGCAAGGCGGCCCAGGCGGCGATTCGCATTCTGGAAATTCAGCGCGATCGCACGCAGCAAACCATGATGCACGCCCAGGCCAACGCCGACCTGATGCAGATCCATTCGCCCCTCGACGGAGTCGTGGTGCTGAACACAATCTGGAAGCAGGGGACCATGGGTGAGGTGCAGGAAGGCGACCAGGTGCGTCCGGGCGTGCCGTTTATGCAGGTGGTGAATCCCTCGACCATGCAGGTGCGTGTGCTGGCCAACCAACAGGATTTTCCGAACCTGCAGGTCGGGCAGACGGCGAAGGTCCGACTGGACGCGTATCCCGACTTGGTGTTCCCCGCCAAGCTCGATCAACTGGCTCCCATTGGAGAGGGCGGAGATTTTTCCAACAAGGTGCGCTCTTTCGTGGTGATTGTGTCGATCGCGGGAAATGACCCCAAGTTGATGCCCGATCTGTCTGCCGCGGTCGACGTGGATGTCGCGAAACAGAGTGCCGGATCGAGCGCTCAACCGAATACTGAACCGGCGGTACGGAGTGGTTCGTGATGATTCAGCGCTTCCATCGGCTATCGATGCAGCGCAAGGGGATCGTCATCGCGATCATCCTGCTGGCCGGAAGCGGAGTCGTGCTGGGGGCGGTCCGCCTCGGGAAACGATCGCCCACCGTTCCGACCATCGAAGTGAAGCGTGGCGAGTTTCTCGACTCCCTGCAATTTCGCGGCGAGGTGAAAGCGCTGAAGTCAGTGACGATCAGCGCGCCCGCGGAAGCGGGCGATCTGCAGATCATCAAAGTGTCGCCGGAAGGTACCGCGGTGAAACCCGGCGACGTCGTGGTTGAGTTCGACAAGACGAAGACGGAGCAGGACCTGGCGCAGTACCGGTCCAGCCTCAAGTCGGCGGAGGCGGGAATCGAGCAGGCCCGCGCCCAGGCGCGCCTGGCCGAAGAAGAAGATAAGACCGCAGCCCTGAAAGCGCGCTATGACGTGGAGGTGGCCAAACTGGAGGCCAGCAAGCAGGAGATCGTCTCCAAGATTGAAGGAGAAGAGGCGAAGCTGAAGCTGGCCGACGCCGAGCAAAAGCTGCACGAAGCGGAAACCAAACAGAAATCGGACCTGACTCTCAACCAGGCCACCATCGAAAGCACCGAGCAGGCAAGTAAGAAGGCCAAATTTGACGTGCAGCGCGCGGAACGGGCCCTATCGCAAATGACCCAGCGCGCGCCCTCGGCTGGAACCATCAGCTTGTTACAACACTGGTCTGGCTCGAACATGACCTCGTACCGCCCGGGAGATCGAGCGTGGCCGGGAGCTGCGATTGCGGAATTGCCAGATGCCACGACGCTGCGCATTTCCGCGCGAGTGGATGAAACGGAACGCGGCCGGCTCGCTCCCAAGCAGTCGGTTACGGTGCAGTTGAATGCCATACCAGATCGGCAATTCACCGGGCACATCGAGCAGATCGGCGCCATCGCCAGCCTGGATTTTTCCAGTGGCTGGCCGATTACCCGCAACTTTATTCTCGAGATCGTTCTCGACCAGACGGATCCGCGGTTCAAGCCTGGCATCACCGGACAGGTGACCGTGATAGTGGATCGGGTGCCGGACGCGATTACCATACCCGCACAGGCGATGTTTCAGAAATCCGGACAGAATGTCGCGTACGTGTGGCGGGGAACGCAGTTCGAGGAACGCGCCATCGACGTCGGAAGACGAAGTGGTGACAAAATCATGGTCGCTAAGGGCGTGAGCTCCGGAGAGCAAGTGGCGTTGCAAGATCCTACGGCGAAGGAGTAGACGGAGTAGGAATGAAAAGCCGGCGTGCCATCACGTGGGCAGTTGCAGCAGTCGTCCTGTGCGCCGTGGTCGGCGTGGTGGCAGCGGTGCGCCGCGCCTCGCCGGCAACCACGGGGGACGACGTCCCGATGGGACTCGTGAAACGCGGCGATCTCGACATGAAGGTGTACGTGACCGGGGAATTGCGCGCGAGCCATTCGGAGATGCTGACGGCGCCGCCCATTGGCGGAGGCGCGCTGCAAATCACGCATTTGCTGCACACCGGCACCGCGGTCAAGAAGGGCGATCTGGTAATGGAATTCGATCCCAGTGAGCAGCATTTCAAGCTGGATCAAAATCGTTCCGAGTTGCTGCAGGCGGAACAGGAGATCACCAAAGCGAGGGCCGACGCGGCGGTAGTCACGGCCCAGGACAAAGTCGCGCTGCTCAAAGCGCGGTTCGACGTAAGACGGGCAGAGTTGGACGTGCAGAAGAACGAACTGGTCAGCACGATCGATGCGCGGAAGAATGATCTCGCATTGGAACAGGCCAAGCGTGTACTCGCGGAACTCTTACAAGACGTCAAGTCGCGCAGCAAATCGAATCAGGCCACAATCTCGCTGGCGCAGGAAAAACGCAACAAGGCAAAGCTGGCGATGGAGCAGGCGCAGGGGAACATCGACAAGATGCGGGTTATGGCTCCCATGGACGGCTTGGTCGCACTGGAGAAGAACGAGGGCAGTGCAGGCGGAATGTTCTTCAGCGGGATGTCGCTGCCGGAATACCACGAAGGAGACCAGGTTGAAGCCGGGAGGACGGTCGGGCAGGTGATTGATCCCAAAGAAATGGAACTGGGCGCCAAGGTGGGAGAACTTGAGCGCAATAACATTAAGGAAGGACAGTCTGTCGACATCCAGCTCGATGCGTTGCCAGGCAGTATTTTTCATGGCACCGTGAAGACGGTAGGCGGCATGAACAGCCGCAGGTTTTGGGAGGACGACACCAGCACAAAGTTCGAGGTTTCCATCAAACTCGCCACCACGGACCCCCTCATGCGGCCGGGCCTGACGGCTCGCATCTTCATCAACAGCGATCCCCAAAAAGACGTACTCTACGTGCCTCGCCAGGCGCTGTTCTTGAAAGAGAACAAGCGCGTGGTGTACGTGCGCAACGGCAGCAACTTTGAGCCGCGCGAAGTGAAGATTCAGGCCCAGAACGAGAGTCGCGCTGCCATTGAAGGGATCAGCGCCGGCACGGAGATCGCGTTAATCGATCCGACTGCACCGAGGAAGGCAGCGAATTCCAGCGCGCCCTCGCCTGCCGGCGGAGGAGGCGCTCCGTAATGGCCACGGTCGCACCCACTCCTCCCGCACGCCTGCAGCATGGGTATCAGCAGTGGCTCCCCGACATGCAACTGGGGCTGCAGAACCTGCTACTGCACCGGCTACGCTCATTACTGACCATGCTGGGGATGATCTTTGGCGTAGCGGCTGTGGTCTCGATGCTCTCGATCGGCGCCGGTGCGCGGCAGAAAGTGATGGCTCTGATCGAGCAGATGGGCGTCCATAACCTGATCGTGGAAGCGAAAGAAACCACGGAGTGGCAGGCTCATCAGAAGATTCGCAAGCTTTCTCAGGGACTGTCTTTTCAGGATTATCGGGTGATCCGCGATGATGTGAGCGACATCGTCGCCGCCACGCCGAGGAAGCGGATGACTCCCTCGAAGACGATTCCGAAATCCCAGCAGGATCCGCCGACGGTGTACGGAGTTAACCCAAACTACCTGAAGATCGCGGGCCTACACGTTCTGCAAGGCAGATTCTTCAGTGAGGACGAAGAAACCCGGGGTGCGCCAGTAATCGTGCTGGGCGCGGCGGCCCGGTCAAGCCTGTTCGGTTCCGCCGATCCGGTCGGCCAGTACGTGAAGGCCAACGAAACCTGGTTCCGCGTGATTGGCGTGGCTTCGCCGCAACTCAGTTCGCAAACCGAAGTGGCGGGCGTGCCTACGCAGGACCTCAACAACATCATGTACGTACCGCTGAACTCGGCGATCCTGCGGCTGGAGGACAACTACAGCGACGTACGCGACGAGATCGACGGCATCTACCTGAACATCCGCGACAACGCGGATATGGCTTCCGTGGCGCAGGTGGTGCGGGCGATTCTCGATTCGTCGCATCATTCCGCCGGCGATTTCAGCGTGATTGTGCCCGCCGAACTGCTCGCCGAACAGAAGCGGACGGAACGATTGTTCAACGCCGTCATGGTCGCGATCGCCTCCATTTCCCTGCTGGTGGGTGGGATCGGCATCATGAACATCATGCTGGCCAGCATTCTGGAGCGGACGCGCGAAATTGGCGTTCGCCGCGCCGTGGGCGCGCGGCAGTCGGACATCGTTCGCCAGTTCGTGGTGGAGGCCATGCTGATTTCCTTTGTTGGCGGAAGCTTCGGAATTATGTTCGGCTTCGTGATGTCGCGCCTGATCGCGTGGCTGGCAGGATGGTCGACCATTGTGACGCTCAGTTCCATCCTGCTCGCATTCATCGTATCGATTA
>JADGNP010000324.1 GCA_017883425.1 Candidatus Sulfotelmatobacter sp.
TCGATCAGAGGGTCAACTGGCCGCAAAAGTTCGAAACGTGTCCAGACTGAGGAGCCAAAGTCCAACCATTTGAAAACATTGGCCTGCAGAGAGGTCATAAGGGTTAAGTCCTTTGTTCTTAGGTTCGAGTCCTGACTGGGTCATGGAACATCACCGGAAGAACTCATACTGGTCTGTTGTCATCCTCCGTGCCGCTTCCACGATGGTGGTTTCGAGATTCACGGGTCCCTTGGGATCTGGTATATTAACCTGACCTGCAAGCTACTAAAGAGTGCTCGGCATCAGTCACGGCTCGGCGGGCGGCGTATCGATTTTGAAAAGGCGGGACATGCGTAAAGATATCGATTTTAAGGCCACGGACGGCACGACACTGCGCGGTTGGCACTATCTGCCGGACGGCTCCGGCAAGCATGCAACTATCGTCATGGCGCATGGCTTCTCGGCCGTGAAGGAAATGTATCTCGACAAATTCGCCGATGCCTTCGCTAAGGCGGGCTTCGCTTCTGTCGTCTACGACAACCGCAACTTCGGTGCGAGCGACGGCCAGCCGCGACAGGAAATCGATCCGTGGCTGCAAGTCAGGGACTATTCGGACGCCATCACATTCGCGCTGAGCCTCGATCAGACCGACGCGGCGCGCATCGGGGTGTGGGGGTCGAGCTACAGCGGCGGCCATGTGCTGGTCGTCGCCGCAATCGACCGGCGCGTGAAATGCGTCGTCTCGCAGGTGCCATTCATCAGCGGATCTCAAGGCACCCGCAGGCTTGTGCGGGCCGATTTCCTCGCTGGCTTGTTCGCCCAGTACGCCGAGGACCGCCGCGATCGTGCGGCTGGCAAGCCGCCTGCCATGATTCCGGTGGTTGACGAGAATCCGCTCGCGGTGTCGGCGTTGCCGACTGCAGACTCGTACAAATGGTTTTCGGAAACGCACAAGTCGCGCGCCCCGGCTTGGCGGAACGAAGTCACGCTCAAAACGATCGAATACGGCTTCGGCTACGAACCCGGCGCTTATATCGGCAATATCAGCCCGACGCCCTTGCTGATGATTGTGGGAGTCACAGACCACCTCACTGTCGCGGACCTGGCCATCAAGGCGTACGAGCAGGCCTACGAACCCAAGAAGCTCGTCTTGTTGCCGGGTGGGCATTTCGACGCCTATGTGGAGGAGTTCGATCAGGCGTGTCAGCCAGCTTGCGAATGGTTCGCTGCCCACCTCTTGCCGAAGGACCGGCGTCGCCAATAGGAGCGAGGCCGATCAGGAAACGGTTAGCGCCTGGCTGACCGCGCATCCGGAACTAATTCCGGGTTCCCTTGGCGAGTTCGAGACGTGTCCAGACTGGGTCCCCAGCGTGGATACAGCTCGACCCTCCGCGTCAATGATGATGAAAAACAAAATCGTCCATGGGTTCGATCACACTGCCAATTGGATCGCAAAAGTTCGAAACGTGTCCAGACTGGGGAGCTGCAGTTTCACCCGCCGCCCAGTTCACCAGTCGCCACTTGCGTCGCGCGATGTTCTCCCAACTGGCCCGCCGAAGAAGGCGGTATACTCGCTAACGGGGAACGCCAGTTCTCCATTTCACGCTGAACCAGCACATTGAGAGGAAGACGTGGCTACAGTCAAAGAGATTCCTGCAAATCTGCCGAAGCACCTGCCGGGACGTAAGTATGACCGGCAGTTTTTCTTTGCGATTACCTTGCTGCTTGTGGTGGTGGTCGCGATTGGGTTTGGGCCGACCTACTACCTGGCGGGTGTTTTTCGAGCTCCGCTGCCGTCGCGGATTGTGCACATTCATGGAGCGGTCTTCAGTACTTGGATGATTCTGCTTGTAGTGCAGACGGGCCTGATTTCAACCAGGCGGGTTGAGTGGCACCGCAAGCTCGGCGTGGCGGGGTTTGTGTTGGCTTGCGGAATGGTCCTAACCGTGCTTCTTACTGCCGCGGATTTTGCGATGCGGGCGAAGGCCAAACCGAACTCCGAGGCGCTACTTACTCTTCTCGTTGTGCCGTTTACCGACGCTGCCGCTTTCGCCGTGCTTGCGGGGCTTGCCTACGCGCTGCGCAAGAATGCAGCTGCACACAAGCGACTGATTATCATTGCCACTGCCGGACTGACCAGGGCGGCGCTGGTTCGCTGGCACGTTCCGATTCTGTTTCAACATCAGCACGCAGCCTATACTGCGACATACGTCTTTCTAGTTTTACTGGCCACATACGATCTATGGTCTACGCGCAAGATTCATCGCGCTACGATTTGGGGCAGCGTGTTTCTTATTCTTATGGGACAGATCGGCGGCTTCATCGGTCCAACTGCACCTTGGCATGCCTTCGCACATTGGGTTCAGAGTTTGGGCGTGTGACATCAGTTCTGGATGGGATTCCGGCCTGATGGTAGCCCACTCGTCATGTATGGTCCGCCGCCGTTTTGCAAGCGAAGAATGAGGTTGCCGGACCGGTCTGCGCACATGTATACGGCCTTTGAAGGCTTTTGACGGATACAGGTTTCGAGAGCGCCGGGATCGACCGTTGTGCCATCTCATGGTTCGTCAGCAAAACTGGCTAGAACTTTAAAAATCAGATCAGTCAGCCGCAGCAGTTGGTTTGTAGATATGGCAATCGCTTCAGCGATTTCCAAGTCTGTCGTTCGACAGGCGTCATCTGCATGCCATTTCGGCAGGTTGGAGCAACAGCGGCGGGCGATAGGCTTCTCTGAAGTTACAAGTCGAGTAATACGTCACGCGATTGTTGACCGATGAGTAATTCCTCAGTAGACGGTCATACAGGCGCAGTCCCTTCAGCCGCGATCAAGACCAAGCCCGCAGTGGCGGGAAGATTCATCCGTCTCATCAAACCTGGCCAGCGCGGGCTAGAGGTAAGGAGGTCGCCAAACTGCATGGGAAAGAGCCACGGCGCACGGGGATCACGCTGCTCGATGGCCTTCTCATACCAGCCAGCGGCAGAATCGACATCCGCAAGAACCGAGTGATAACAAAGAAAGCCACCCGGAACTCCAAACGCCGTGCCGTTGCCGAGCTCTTCGAGCAAGGCTTGCGCGCGGCTCTTTTCTCCGACGCGCTCATGCATTCCGGCGAGCCGGCCGATCACCGTCGGATTCCAGGGAGCCAGAGATCGTGCCTTCTCTTCGTAAGCGATGGCTTCGGTCATCCGATTCTGCTTTAGACAAGAGAAGCCCATCCATGATTGAGCGATCCAGAAATTCTCGTCGAGCTGCAAAGCATCGCGAAGTATAGCTTCGCCCTCCGCGAATCTGCCGGATGCCAGGCGGTAGCTGCCCAAAGCTGTGCGGCACAAAGCGTTGAGTGGATCTTCCTGAAGCACGCGCTCAACCCCCTGCTCGGCCTCCCTCATGCGCCCTAGAGACACAAGATAAAACGCACTATGGAGGTAGCAAATAAACGGTTGAATTCGCTCGCTGGCCATGGCGAGTTGGAACTGCCGGCCCGCCTCGGACCAGTCGTAATCCAGGATGCCCGCCATCGCCAGGACAGCGTGAGCATCCGGCAGCGATGATTCGATACCCAGTGCTTTTCGTGCCGTCGCCCGCATTGACTCGGCTGCCTCGCCCGGAGGGATCTGATTCTCGATAGCCAGAATGTAGTAGCACCATCCCAGCTCGCTATGTGCCAGTGCGAATCCAGGATCGAACACAACTGCCCTTTCCAGGCATTCCCTACCGCGTGCCGCCGACTCGGGAGTCCAGCGTTGCAGATGATGCCGGGCCTTCAGGAACTCCTCATATGCCGCCAGCTGGGGCACGTACTCTCGTGGGGGCGCGGAAAGCTTCACCTGCAACGCCCCGGCAATGGCCGCGGCGATTTCGTCCTGCACCACGAACACATCGGTCATCTCGCTGTCATAGCGTTCCGACCAGAGATGCGCGCCGTCGGAGGCGTTGATGAGCTGCACCGTCACGCGAATGCGGTTGCCGGCGCGGCGCACGCTGCCTTGCAGGATGGTTGTTACGCCGAGCGCGTCCGCTATCCCGCGGATGTCTTCCTCTTTGCCGCGAAAAGCAAAAGCCGACGTACGCGCAATGACCTTGAGCCCTGAAATCTGCGCCAGCAGGTTGATGATTTCTTCGGCCAGGCCGTCGGAGAAGTATTCCTGATCTTTCTCCGCGCTGAGGTTTGCAAAGGGCAGCACCGCTAGGGAGGGAGTGGCTGCGGTAAGGTTGGCGCCACTCTGAGATGGGTGCCTCGACGGCGCCGGCTTCTGCCCGTCGGCAATCTCCAGACCCGCCTTTCGAAGGCCTTCGATCATCCCCTCGACAAGGTCTGGCGCCCAGAAAATCGCGAGGTCCTTCCGCGCCTCTGCTTTGAAGTTCGGCCGCCGGGTCAACAGAGTCTGCAGCAGAATGCGTGCCGATTCGATCTCGCCAAGCTGCCCGAGGGCTGCCGCCATGATTGCGCTTGCGCGCCAGAGGCTGGGCATGTTCACTTTGCGGGCAAACTCAAGAGAGAGGCGGTAATCGCCTTTGCGATAGGCGTCGAAGCACGGAACAAACCAATACCATCCCGGGTAGTGCGGATTGAGACTGCGAGCCTTGGCCGACAACCTGCAACCATATTCCCAGTCGCCGTCGTACGCGATAAAGGAACCCAAGAAAGCGATGGAGAATCCGTCCATGGGGTTGAGCTCCAGCGCACGCTCCGCCGCGATCCGGAAGCCTGGCCGATCCCCAAGGAAATACTTTGCCATCGCAAGAGCGTGAAACGCGAGGTGATTGGAAGGCGCGGCTTCAACCGCGCGCAACGCAGCTGCCATCGCCCGGCCCAGCGGATCGGGCCGGAGATTGAGTTCATGGGTGAATTCTTCCTTGCAGATGAGCGACAGCATGGCCCAGGCATCGGCATAGCCTGGCTGCACTTCCACCGCGCGTTCCAAGGCGGCACGCGACGCGGCATGCTCCTCAGCGTTGACACGCTGGAAGTGCGCGAAGCTGCGCAGCACCGCCTCGTACGGGCTGAGATCGGATGGATTTCTGGTCCGGAGGATGTCCGACATGGTGCGGGGCAGAATGCCTTGTGTGTCGGCAACAGTGGAAACGATGCGAGGAACGAGATCGTCCTGCAACTCGAAGAAAGCATCCGGGCTGAAAGCGCGCTCGTAATTCTCGGCCCAAAGATGGGCGCCCGTGATGCCATCCACAAGCTGGACAGATAGGCGCAGCTTCGAACCTGCCTGGCGCAGGCTGCCTTCCATCACGTAGCGCGCACCGAGTTCGTGGCCGGCGGTGCGAACATCGACTCCGCCTTGTGAGTACCGTGACGTCGAGCTGCGTGCGATGACGCGCAGGTAGGAGAAGCGCGAAAGTCCGGTGACGATTTCTTCGGAGAGTCCTTCGGCAAAGGCAGCGAGTTCGGGGTTCGTGCCGCCGGATTTGAACGGGAGCACGGCGACCCAGAATCCTTCGTCAGTATGGGCTGCGCCGGAGGTTCTTGCTGCTCCCGCCTCACCCGACGGGCCTGCCACCGCCGAGGTTCCCCCGACGGCCAGCCCAGCCTTTGAAAGACCCTCGACAAAGTGCTCGACGAGGTCTGAATCAAACCACTTTCCGATTTCGACGCGGACGACTTCCGCGAAATCGGGCCGGATCTCGAGCAGTTCCTTCAACGCCTTCCGCGCTGCATCGGGTTCACCCAATTGCCCGTACGACGCGGCAGAGGTGAAAGGACCCCAGAAGTAGCCGGGCATGTTGATCGTCCGGGATGCCTCAATGGAAGCCAGGTAGTCGCGCTTGCGGTATGCATTGACGGCGGCTGGAACCCAGTACCAACCCGGGTGATGAGGATTGAGCCGAAGAGCTCCGTCGACTAATGCGCAGCCGCGGTCCCATTCGCCCGAAAACGCGATCAGCATGCCCAGGAAGGCCTTGAGAGCCCCGTCGGCGCGATTCTGCAGGAGCGCCCGCTCCGCCACGGGGCGAAACGCAGTGAATTCCTTTCGGTAAAACAGGCTCTGTGAAACCGCCTGGAGGGCCAACGCACTGGACGGGGCTAGCTCGACGGCCCGTCGAGCCGCGGCCGCGGCCCGTCCCAGAGGATCAGGCGGGCCTTGAAACCCGAACATGTGTTCGTCGCTATAAAGCGTCGCCAGCATCGCCCAACAATCGGACTCACCCGGAGCGATTTTCACAATTCGCTCCAGCACATCCCTGAGCTCAGCGTGTTCCTCCGGAGTCATCCGTTCGTGGAAACTGAACACCCTCAGGACCGTTTCGTAGGGGCTCAGTTGATCAGAGGACTTGCCGCGGATCGTGCTCGCTATGCTGTGCGGCAGCACGCCGTGTTGATCGGCAACGGTGGAAACGATGCGTGGGACCAGGTCGTCCTGGAGTTCGAAGATGGATTCGGGGCTGAAGGCGCGCTCATAGTTCTCAGCCCAGAGGTG
>JADGNP010000325.1 GCA_017883425.1 Candidatus Sulfotelmatobacter sp.
AAAACGTCATGCGGAGGACAGCGTCACGGATCAGATGATGGCAGACGTTGCAAAGCGCTTTCCGCAGCAAACGCCGACTTCAAAAGAGGGATATTTGTACAGGACAATATTTGACAGCTTTTTCAAGAATCCGACCGCCTGTCTCACCGTCCCCGTCGGACCTTCGATTGCATGTTCGACACCGACCGCGTTTCGCTGGTCGCAACAATTTGCGAAAATGGACGATCCATCTGGGAGAGCGGTCAAAGGGGTACACATTCATGCCGTCGATAAGATTTAATTTTGGTGCCGACAACCTGAGTGAGAAGAGCTCCCGCAAATCGGTGCTCCGAGCCACGCTGGCCGGGAGCCGCCCGGGCTTTGCCCCTCATCGGCACGTGTTGCGAACTCAATTAGTGTGAGCCCATTCAGGCTCGAATGCGGCCGGTTGGTGTTGTAGTCGATCCTCCATTGTTCAATGATCTGACGCGCCTCGTTTAAATTGGCGAACACGTGCTCGTTCATCGGCTGCCGACAGCCCAGCCGCGTGCTCCTTCAGCACTTTGATGATCTGCTCTTCAGTAAATCTGCTCTTGCGCATGTCCGTCTCCCGAAGGAACGGACTCTACCCAAAAACGAGGGCATCCAAGTGGCTCGCCCACCCATTGAACGGGCCCACGGCGGGCACGTCACTTCCATCCTGGTTGCAACCCTTCAGGAACGAGCCTTGGGCTTCATTTATAATGAATTTCGGTCGCCCGGATTTGACTTGGACGGTCAGCGGTCTTCAGATATGCTTGATTATTCAAGGTTAATAGTGGGATCCGACTTTAAAATCGTTATTCTGCTCCGAGGCTGACAAGAACGCGTGAGAAAATAGTGGATGCTGCAGAATAATCTCGACAGACCTGGGGTGGCGTTCAGCAAGTTCGAAGCTGCTCCATCGGCCGATGAAAACGGGATTGGTCCCCTGCTGTTTAATCTTTGGGGGTTCTTGAGGCGCCGGTATGGCATTGTTCTCTTAACCGCGCTGCTTGCGCTCGGTGCCGGCCTAGTCTACCTCCGCCTCACGCCGCCCGTCTATACCGCCCACGTGCAGATCTTGCTGGCAAATCCCAAGGCTCAGTTCGTCCAGCAGGAGTCCATCGTTGCGGAGCCTTCCTTTGACCGTGGCGGCATAGACACCCAGCTGCAGATCATCAATTCACCGACGATCGCCAATACTGTAATCAACCGGCTTCACCTCACCCCTGATCTCACAGCCGGTTCGGCCTCTTCGCTGCACTTGTGGATGAGACGCGTTCAACGATGGTTGGGCAGTACGGAGGACGAGCAGATCCGGCCCCAAGCCGACGCGATCGTGGCAACCTTCCTGGATCGACTATCCGCTACGCGGGTGAACCTGACCAACGTCATCCAGGTCGAATTCAATTGGAGAGACCCAGTCCGGGCAGCCGAAATCGCCAATGCAGTTGCAGACGCATACATCCAGGATCAGCTCAACGCCAAGTTCCAGGCGAACCGAACCGCGACTCTATGGCTACAACAAAGAATACAGGAACTAGGTGATCAGGCAGAAACTGCGGAGCGGACGGTCAACGCGTACAGGTCGCAAAATAACATTGTCTCGTCCGAGGGGAAGTCCATCGATGAGCAGCCGATCACGCAGTTGAATGGTCAATTGATAACGGCGCGCACCCAAACCGCGGACCTTCTCGCCCGTCTTAATCGCTACGAGAGCATTCTAAAGGAGAACCCCGCAGAATCGCAGTCCATCGGCACGTTGGATACCGCGGGTTCGGACGGTCCCATTATCACCAACCTGCGCCAGCAATATCTCGAGTTGGTCAGGCGTGAGAAGGAATATTCAGCGCGCTTTGGCGCAGACCATCTGTCGGTTGTGAACCTGCGCACTCGGATGCAGGAGTTGCGATCCTCAATTTTCGACGAGGTTCGTCGTCTCGCTGAGACCACCCGGAGCGATTACAACCTTGCGAAACAGCGCGAGCAGGACCTTGAGAAGCAGCTGACGGAAGCGGTGTCCCTGTCCCGCGCCACCAATTCCGCCGAAGTGAATCTTCGTGAACTTGAAAGCAAAGCAAAAAACTACCGAGCGTTGTACGCGACCTTTCAGCAGCGTTATATGGGAGCGGCTCAGCAGGAGTCCTTTCCGATCTCTGAAGCCCGGGTAATCTACCCTGCATTCCCGCCGGATAGGAAAAGCAAGCCCAAAACCGTCCTCATACTGGCGCTGGCCCTATTCGGAGGAATTGGTCTTGGGACGGGACTGGGCTTGCTCAGAGAGATTATGGACCGGGTATTCCGAACGCCCGGTCAAATCGAAGCGGTGTTGGGCTTGCCCTGCCTGTCCGTCGTTCCTCTGTTGCAAGCCGCGAAGCGCAAAACGGTCAAGGCAAATGAGTCTCCCCACTCCGGCGCCAGAAGGACCCTCTCGACCGCTTCCACATCGCACTGGGGCGTTATCAACATGCCGTTGTCGCGGTTTGCGGAGTCGGTCCGGTCCATCAAATTGGGCATTGAATTGAGGACAGAGCAAACCTCGAACAAGGTCATTGGAATTACTTCGTCCTTGCCCCACGAGGGCAAGTCCACGATTGCCGTCTCTTTGGCCCAGCTCATTGCCGGAACCGGTAAGAGCGTTATCCTTATAGACTGTGATCTCAGAAACCCATCTTTGTCGAGGGCACTTGCTCCGAATGCCTCGATCGGGCTGCTCGAAGTCATCTCGGGCAAGCGTTCCATTGATAAGAGCGTATGGATAGAGCCCAAGACCAATCTGGTGTTCTTACCCACGGTGAAACGTCTGCCCATGGTCCACAGCAGCGAGATCTTGATGGCCGAGCAGATGCGAAAGGTAGTCGAGCAGCTGCGGTCGACCTACGACTGCGTGATCGTCGATCTTCCCCCATTGGCCCCGATCGTCGACGTTCAGACGACCGTGCCCCTGGTAGACTGCTTCGTTTTTGTCGTGGAGTGGGCCAAAACCAAAATCGACGTCGTCCAGCATGCGTTGCACACGGCGCCGAACGTCTACGAGAACCTGGTCGGGGTCGTGCTCAACAAGACCGACCTCAAATCAATGGCGCGCTACGATACCTACTTAAGCGATTACTACAATGAAGACCACTATCTTCAATACGGGCTTGCAGATTCTGCCTAGGCGCATCCGCATTCGCACCGAGAAAATGTTGCACAATCGCAACACCGGCCTGCTCAATTCGCGTTGCGCCTCGAATTCGCTGTCCAACATCCCCCAGAGATGCCATTTTTACCCTCAATTCTTCCTGGGTTTGGCTTAGTGGGTGGGCGGGTAGTTATGATCACCGCGATGCGAATTTTCGCCAATGGCGCCATCGCCGCCCTGGCGTTATTGTCTGTCGGCTGCTCAATCATGCCTGCTACCGGTCCTCAGGGCTCGGCCGTCCTGAATGAGTCCGAGGGCGGCGAGGGCGTAGCAGTTCCGTACGGCTTGGTTAAGGTTACGCCTGAGGTGGTTCGAGTTCTTGGCCAGTACGCCCCTAGGCTATCAAGGGCCATCGCGGACAGAACCCCGCCACAAGCGTTTCGCTTCGGCGTTGGGGACCTCGTCAGTGTAACTATTTACGAAGCCGCAGGAGGCGGGCTGTTTTCGTCCGAAAGTAGCAATCGCCCGGGCAATTCCGTTACCATTCCGAACCAGGCGGTGGACGAGAGTGGAAACATAGCAGTCCCCTACGCAGGTGAGGTTCGGGCAAAAGGACGTACTCCTGCAGAGATTCAGGCTGACATCGTTAATGCGCTAAAGGCTCGCGCGCTAGAGCCTCAGGTGGTCGTCGCCCTGGCTCAGCAAAACACCTCACTCATCAGCGTACTTGGCGATGTACGTCAGGCTGGCCGCTTTCCGGCAAGCGCGTCGGGCGAACGCATATTGGACGCGATTGCCCGTGCGGGTGGTCCAGTCAGTCAGGGGTATGATGTATGGGTATCGCTGGAGCGGAAGGGTCATGGTGCAAGCGTACCTTTCGGCGCCCTGCTCTATGAACCAGCCAACAACATCTATATTTTGCCGAACGACGTAATCTACCTCTACAACCAGGCACAGACTTTTGTTGCATTTGGGGCTGCCGGTTCATCTAACACCACGACCGCGATCAGCGTTGGGGCAACTGGGGGGAGCTCGACTGGGGGCCAAGGCTTGTACAGATTCGACGCCTGGCGCCTCTCGCTTGCAGAAGCATTGGGCAAGCTGGGCGGGCTAAATGATTCCCTTGCAGAACCAAGCTGGGTGTTTCTGTACCGCGGTGAAACATGCGAAGTCGCAAGCAAGCTCGGCGTAGATTGCTCGAAGTTTGCAGGACCGATCATTCCCATCGTTTACAATCTGAATCTTCGGGACCCTTCGGGCTACTTCCTCGCGCAAAACTTCGAAATGCGTAACAAGGACGTAATCTACACTTCGAATGCGGCGTCCGTCGAAACGACGAAGTTCTTGGTGTTCCTGCGAACCATCATGGCAACGGCGAATGATCCGATCGTCTACTCCACAAATGCCTATATATTGAGAAACGCAAGTCGCCAGTAAGTCTTGACGCAGCTTGGCTAACCCCCGTCCTGTGGTGTAACGGATGGCACGGCACCGCTTTGTTCGCGGTGCCCACAACGGGGGCGGCCGAAATCCCCTGCGATACGAACCGGCGCGCCATGGCGCGAGGTGCCGGAAAAAAACGGCAACTGGAACTCGATCTATCGGCAGTTCCGACGGTGGAGCGTCTCCGGTGTGTGGGAGAGCGTCGCCGTCGCTCTGGCCGAAACCATGGCGGAGAGCGGGCATTACAACATCGACAGCACCACGGTTCGCGCCCATGTTTCGGCAGCAGGTTCGGGCGGCTCGCAGATCGAGCAAGGCAGGCCGCGCCTTGAGCGGTAGAGCAGGCTCAATCGCAAAGCTCTTCGGTATCATAGCGGCGCTATTGTCGAGCCTTCAATGGCGACGCAGGTGAGGCGTCCCGTCGCAAAGGCCCCGGTGTCGATATTGACACGATTGAATCGAACTTCTGGCGCGCGAACCGGCGTGTGACCGTGCACGACGAAAAACTGAAATGGTCTTTCGTGGTTGAGGAATTCCTCCCGGATCCAGAGCTTGCGCTTCAAGGTTCTTATCCTTGTCCCGGCCATCGTTATTGGCTCGGCTGCCACTCTTGGCATCGGCATGGCGCACAGCAACAGCCTCTGGTCCATTCTGCTGGCCATGGCCTTGGCAATAACAGCGCTGCAAATGGGCTATTTCGGCGGGACGATCATCCGTTTCATCATCGTGGGGGCGCGCATCCGCAAGGACTCGCCTGGAATCATCGCGGTGGCACAACGGCCCGCTTGCTGAACACACCCTAATGCTCGACTAGTGAGCGCTGCGGAGAGGCCCGCCTAGCGGAATAATCTGACCGCCAGCGTTTCTCTTCCCCGTCGTCCTATAATGAAAAGGCTTATGATTGCTCGGGTCGTTCCCTGATGCCGAAGGGATGGCCGTGATGGGCAATGCTTGTGCGAACACCAATGCCAATGCATGCTCGCGATCCAGCCTGATAGACCGTCAAAGCAGTCAACATGTTCCCCGCGCCTCTCTTCCTCGTTTTGCTGATCGTAACAACGCCCGTAATCCTCATCTTTGACGGGCCGATTATCCACGGCTTGGTCACAGCGGCGGCAGCCGTGTCGCTTGCAATCGTCGCCTTGCGCATTCGGCCGGGCGAGGCCGGTTTCCTGTCAACGGTCATTCGCCCGATGGCCATCATCGCAGCCATTCCTGCCCTTTGGATGCTGGTTCAAGTGCTACCGTTGAAGACCGTCGGGCTCGCCAATCCGATCTGGGAAAGCGCGGCAGCAGCACTCGGACGGCCACTCGCCGGAAGCATCAGCATCGATCCAGGCGCAACTCTCATCTCTTTGGCCCGATACCTCTCGGCGGCGGCAATCGCATTCGTGGCGGCAGCGGTGGCGATCGATCGCCGGCGCGCCGAGTGGGTGTTGTTCGCACTCACGGCGGCGACGACCTTGATCGCGTTGATGGTCCTGGCGGCCGGCTTCGGCGGCTTCACATTCCTCGGCAATAGCGACGGCGGGCCGGCGGCCAATGCCGCGACCGAGAGTGCAGGTCTCGGGGTCATCCTGGCGGCGGCAGCAGCATTCCACACGCTTGAGCGTGGCAAAACGCAAGGAACGGACCAGGGCAGGTCGGCTGCCTGGTTCTGGCTGGCTTTCGTGTGTCTCGTTGCTGTCGCAATATGCTCCTTGGCCGTTATCGAGGGCGCGACGAGCCAAGCGTATTTCGCCGTTACCTGTGGCACCGCGACACTCGCCGTTGCAGTCGGGATCCGCCGTTTTGCCCTTGGACCATGGGGATATTCCGCGATCGTGTCGGTAGCATC